>DASYBN010000335.1:0-9350 GCA_036500785.1 Acidobacteriaceae bacterium | reverse complement strand
TCGTCGGCGGGATAGCTCTGGACGCGAAGCCAGATGTTGAGAGGCTCGGGATAGAAGGCTTCGAACTCGCCGGGGACACCTTCATTCATGGTGCGCCGGTAGACCTCGATGTAAGGCGAGCCCTCGTAGACCGCTGCAGGGAAGACCTCATAGAGATTGCGGCCACGCAGGTCCTGGGCCATCGCGATGATCTCTTGGGCGCGGCGGTTGAGGTAGGTGAAGTTGTATCCGCGGTCGAGAAAGACGATGGCGTCGGTGGTTGCGTGGAAGAACTGCTCCATCTGGCGACGAAGCGCTTCGGTCTCGAGGCCGGATTGGGTGGCAATGTCTGGCACAGGCAGTCTGCGGCGATGACAGGCGGTTGTGCCGACTTCGCATGGTGAAGCTTCAGGGATTCTATATGGGCCAGGGAGTGGTGTCAGGTTTGGCGAATGGCGTAGGTCAGCGAGAGGGTGCCGTTGCCGAAGCGTCTGTGTGCGGTGAGGGTGAGCGGGATGCGGTGTGCGCCGGGCAGCAAAGGGATGCCGCTGCCGAGAAGAATGGGAAGGACGGCGAGCTCGATCTCATCGACGAGACGCGCGGCGAGCAAGACGCGGAAGAGCTCACCGCCGCCGAAGAGCCAGATGTCTTTGCCGTTTTCGGGTGCGGAGCGGAGCTCGGCGACGGTCTGCTCCGGTGTCGTGGAGAGGATGGAAGACTTCGGGATGTCTGCGCGTTTGAGGGTGCGGGAGAAGATGAAGTTCTTCATGCCGGGAAAGGTAGGCTGGCCGTTGTCGCGCATGACCTCGAAGGTACGGCGGCCGATGAGCGCGGTGTCGTAGCGCGAGAAGTCCTGGGCGGAGTCGACCTCGGGGTCCGAGGTGATCCAGTCGAACTCGCCGTTGAGGCCGGCGATGAAGCCGTCGAGCGAGGAGGCTACGGCGTAGCGTACGCGGCGCATGGGGAAGTTTACCGCTAAATGGATAACCCCACCTTAGCCACGATGAAGCCGACGCGAAGGTGGGGCACCGAACGAAAGAAAATACAGGGGTCTCTCCGCTACGTCTCGCTGTCGCGAGACTCCGGTCGAGATGACGAAACTAATTTGTCAGGCGCTGTTGTTGTCATCGTGAGGCGCTGCCGCTGTTATTGTCAGGCGCTGCTGTTGTTACGCGTTAGCTCCGTGGCACTTTTTGTACTTCTTGCCGGAGCCGCAGTAGCACGGATCGTTGCGGCCGATGTTGGCGCCGGCGCGCTTGGGTGCGGAGCCGTTGCCGTTCGCGGTTGAGCCGCCGGCCTGGCGGGCGGCTTCGAGCTCGCGCTCCTTCTTGCGGGCGAACTCGCGCTCGAGGGCGTCGATGGTCGTCTGGGGAGCGCGGGTCGGCACTGCAGGTGGCGGAGCCGTGGGGCGCTGTTGTTGCGGCTGGTTGGGCTGCCAGTGCGTCTGCGACGGCGCGGGCATCTGCGCAGGAGGCGGCATCTGCGGAGGCGCTTGCTGGAAGCGTGCCTGCAGCGCCGCGAGCTGCTCGGGCGTTTCGATCGGTGTGCCGTCGGGAGCGAGGATCTGCATGCGGAAGAGATGCCGGCAGGTGTCCTCCTGGAAGCGCATCATCATGGCCTCGAACATGATGAAGGATTCCTTCTTGTACTCGACGAGCGGATCGACCTGCGCGTAGCCGCGGAGGCCGATGCCCTCCTTGAGGTGATCCATGTTGAGGAGGTGATCTTTCCAGAGGCCGTCGAGGACAGAGAGCATGACGACGCGCTCGTGGTAGCGCATGTTGGGCGCGCCGAGGATCTGCTCCTTGACGTTGTAGCGCTCCTGGAGTTTGTGGAAGAGAGCTTCGCCGAGGTCGTGGCGGGAGAGCTCGTCCGCGTTGATGGCGTCGGCGTCGGAGGCGCCGGTCTCTTTGGAGAGCTTCGCGCCAAAGAGATCGCTGATTGCGTTGAAGAGGCCGGAGAGGTTCCACTGCTCGACGTGCGCCTTCTCGGGGACGAACTCGTCGAGGAGGTTCGAGAGGATCGTCGAGACGTAATCGTCGGTGATGAGCTCCTTCTGATCGACGCCTTCCATGAGCTGGCGGCGCAGGCCGTAGACGGCTTCGCGCTGCTTGTTCATGACGTCGTCGTACTCGAGGACGTGCTTGCGGGACTCGAAGTTCTGGGCTTCGACGGCCTTCTGCGCGCCTTCGATGCGCTTGGAGATCATGCGCGATTCGATGGGCACGCCCTCTTCCATGCCGAGACGCTGGAGCAGCGTGCCGACCCACTCGCGCGCGAAGATGCGCATGAGGTCGTCTTCGAGGGAGAGGAAAAAGCGCGAGGCGCCGGGATCGCCCTGACGGCCGGCGCGCCCGCGGAGCTGGTTGTCGACGCGGCGGGACTCATGGCGCTCGGTGCCGAGGATGAAGAGACCACCGGTCTCGACGACCATATCGTGTTCGAGCTTGGTCGCGGAGTCGTGCGCGGCGATGATCTGGTCCCACTGCTCCTGCGTGGTCTCGAACTCCTGGCCCTGGTAGTAGAAGCGCGTGAAGCCTGCAGCGGCGTTGGGATGGATGGCGCCTTCAGCGGGCGAGATGGCGCGGGCCAGCGAGCGCTTGACGAGATCCTGGCGAGCCATGAACTCGGGGTTGCCGCCGAGGAGGATGTCCGTGCCGCGACCGGCCATGTTGGTGGCGATGGTGACCATGCCGAGGCGTCCGGCCTGTGCGACGATCTCGGCTTCCTTCTCATGGAACTTCGCGTTGAGGACGACGTGGCGCACGGCCTTGCGCTTGAGAATGTCGGAGAGCAGCTCGGACTTTTCGATGGACGTGGTGCCGACGAGGACCGGCTGCTTGGAAGCGTGGAGACGCTCGATCTCGTCGGCGACGGCAAAGTATTTTTCCTTCGCGGTGCGGTAGACGACGTCGGGGTTCTCGATGCGCTGCATGGCGCGGTTGGTGGGGATGACGACGATATCGAGCTTGTAGATGGATTCGAACTCGGCGGCCTCAGTCTCGGCGGTGCCGGTCATGCCGGAGAGCTTCTTGTAGAGGCGGAAGTAGTTCTGGAAGGTGATGGTGGCGAGCGTCTGATCTTCCTTGCGGATGTCGACGCCTTCCTTGGCTTCGATGGCTTGATGCAGGCCGTCGGACCAGCGGCGCCCGGGCATGAGACGGCCGGTGAATTCGTCGACGATGATGATCTCGCCGTCTTTGACCACGTACTCGACGTCGCGCTTGTAGAGCGTGTGCGCCTTGGTGGCGACCTCGATGTGGTGCTTCATGTCCCAGTTTTCGGGGTCGGCGATGTTGCCGATGCCGAGAAGCTTTTCGATCTTCTCCCATCCCTCGTCGGTGATGGTGATGGCGCGGGCTTTCTCGTCGACGACGAAGTCGCCGGTCCAGGTCTTGGACTGCGACTCAAAGTTCTCGATCATCTCGCCCTCTTCAAGCTGCGGGATGATGGTGTTGGCGATGGCGTATTTGTCAGTGGTCTTGTCAGTTGGGCCGGAGATGATGAGCGGCGTGCGAGCTTCGTCGATGAGGATGGAGTCGACCTCGTCGACGATGCAGTAGTAATGGCTGCGCTGCACGGTGTCCTTGAGGTCGAACTTCATGTTGTCGCGCAGGTAGTCGAAGCCGAACTCGTTGTTGGTGCCGTAGGTGATATCGGAGCCGTAGGCTTCGCGGCGCTGCTCGTCGGAGAGGTCGTGGACGATGACGCCGACGGACATGCCCAGGAAGCCGTAGATCTTTCCCATCCACTCGGCGTCGCGCTTGGCGAGGTAGTCGTTGACGGTGACGACGTGAACTCCGCGGCCGGCGAGCGCGTTGAGATAGCAGGGAAGCGTCGCGACGAGCGTCTTGCCTTCGCCCGTCTTCATCTCGGCGATTTTGCCGGAGTGAAGGACGATACCGCCGATCATCTGCACGTCATAGTGGCGCATGCCGACGACGCGGACGGCGGCCTCGCGGACCACGGCGAAGGCTTCGGGCAGGAGCTCGTCGAGCGCGCGCTTTTCAGCGGCGACGATGTCGTCATGGTCGGTGATGCCTTCGAGGGCAGAGGCGATGCGCGCGCGGAATTCGGCGGTCTTCGCGGTGAGCTGTTCGTCGGAGAGCTGCTTGAATTCGGGCTCGTACGCGTTGATCTGCGAGAGCGTGGGGAGCATGCGCTTGACGGCGCGTTCGTTGGAGGTGCCGAAGACCTTGGCGAGTACTTTGTTGAACACGGATGTCTCTCTTTTACGTGGCGCGACGTTCTTACGTGTGGCGCGCGGACAGATTCCGGCGCAGGCGTCGCAACCTGTAGTTTACGCGGAGTGAGAACAGGCCAGCGTGAAGCGGTGGCCCGCAGACGGAGCGTCTACAGTGCGAGGAGGCGGGCGAAGCTGGTGGTCGCGGAGAGCGCGGCGGAGTGCGCCGCCGGCGGTCGCATAGACCAGGCAGAGGCGAAGGCCGCGCGGGATGCTGCCGGGAGTAGAAGGGTTTCAGGATCAGCGGCCGGGCTGGCTGCGATGTGCTGCGCACCGCGGTCGTGCCGCGCGTCGACAGCGTTGCGGTAGAGCAGGGCGCTGATGTGATGGCCGTAGAAACCGCGCTGCGCGGCAGACGCAGACGCCTGCGTCGCTCCCATGGAGGAGACCAGCAGCATGATGCAGGCGAGAGGTAAGGCGCGAAGACGCATCTTGTTTGATTTTAGACGATTCTGACGCTAGTTACGGGAACTCCACCAGTACCAATGGGGAGCGATACGCATTACTTCGAATGCTTCCCCGGTAAATGCGGCTTTGGGCGGCGCTTTGTCCGAGTCGGAATATACATAGCCGGCAAAGCTATTGAGTATGCCGGCGAACGTGGTGAAGAGCACGAAGTGTGGTTGCCCGCCAGGCCATATGACGACGTTGTCTTCAACGGATACGGTGGCTATGCCTCGGGGTAACGGTCTTGTCACGAAGGCTTGCCTGTTGACGGGCCGATGGCCACGCTGGGCATCTGTAAGAACCTGCTGGGCAAACGATTCCATCTGTGGGCGGTCTGCCACAAAACGTTCATGCGTTCTGTCTTCACTGCCATCGGCCGCCATGGAGCTCATCATATCGACAAAAACTGGAGGATTTTTGGAAAGGTACCCGGACAGCGGCAGGTTCGCTTTTCGAATCGCCTGTGCGACGTCATCGGCTATCCAAAATGCGCCTGTGGCGCTGGTGTGGGTGTGGTCCTTGGGGAAGAGCGGCGCGGTCTTTTCGGGGCCGAGGGCTTCGAGGCGGTCGGCTTCGATGTTGCCGAGCTCGAGGATGGGGATGTGTTCCTGCGCGGCGACCTGGCGGACGAAGTCGTTGTAACCGAAGTCGCGCTCGATGTGGGAGCCGGCCGGACAGGCGGGTTGATTCGGGGCACCGCATGGTGAACCGTCCGGCGCCTTCCAGATGTTGCGGACGGTGGGCGTGAGAAGGATGGGGTGGACGCCTTTGGCCTTGGCGTCGTCGATCATCTTGCGGAGGTACCAGCCGAAGGTGTGGATGGTCTCGATCTTGCCGGCGAAGGGGCCGGTGGTCTGGGCGACGTCGGCGGTTTCGTCGCCGATGCCTTTGAGGTCGCCGCGCGGTTTGGCGCCGCCCAGGTCGCCGCCGTCGTTGTGGCCCATCTGGAGGAGGAGATAGTCGCCGGGTTTCATCTCGGCGAGGGTGGCGGCCCAGTGGCCCTCGTCGATGTAGGAGCGCGCGGAGCGGCCGGCGATGGCGCGGTTGGCGACGTTGATGCGCGAAGTATCGAAGAACTGCGCGAAGTGATCGGCCCAGCCGAGGTCGGCGCTGTTGCGGGCGGTGGAGTCGCCGACGACAAAGAGGGTGGGGATGGCAGGGTTCAGCGCAGCGTCGTGCGGGAGATTGGATTGCGGCGGTGTGGGTGGCGGGGCCTGCTGGGCGAAGGCGGGAAGTCCGAGCGCGACGCAGACGGCGAGGGCGAGGGCGAGGGCGAGGAGCCGCAACATAAAGCTAACGTAGCATTCGTGCGGCGGCTGGTGAGAACGAACAAAGATGTAGTCGGCGAGCTGATTGCGGCGTAGGCTTGGCGCACACAGAGCAGAGCAGGGGTCAGGGGAGCGGGTGCATGGACGCTGATGCGGGCCGGAGTCCGTTGGAGAGTGCTCTGCGCAAGGCGCGATGGCGGATCCTGCCGCTGCTGTCGCTGGGCTACCTGGCCGCGTTTACGGACCGCGTGAACATCAGCTTCGCGGCGGAGTCGATGAACCGCGACCTGCACTTTTCGCCGTCCGTGTACGGGCTGGGGGCGGGGCTGTTCTTTGTGAGCTATGCGTTGTGCGAGGTGCCGTCGAACTGGCTGCTGCTGAGGTTTGGCGCGCGGCGCTGGCTGGCGCGAATCATGTTCACGTGGGGAGTGCTGGCGATCGCGATGTTGTTCGTGCATTCGCGAACGAGCTTCTATGGCATGAGGCTGCTGCTGGGGGTGGCGGAAGCGGGGTACTTCCCGGGAGCGGTTTACTACTTGTCGCTGTGGTTTCCGGCGAAGGAACGAGCGCGGGCGATCAGCTTCTTTTATGTATCGCTGCCGCTCGCCAGTGTCTTTATGGGAAGCGCTGCAGGAGCGCTGCTGCGGCTGGACGGACGGCTCGGGCTGAAGGGCTGGCAATGGCTGTTCCTGGTGGAGGGAATTCCTGCGGTGCTGCTGAGCGCGGCGATCTGGACCACCCTGGCAGAGAAACCGGGAACCGCGAAGTGGCTGTGTGAGGGCGAACGCGAGGCGCTGGAGCGCGAGTTGGCGGAAGCCGGCTTGTCCGTTGAACACTCTGGCGGGTGGAACGCGTTGCGAGCGGTGCTGAGCGATGCGCGCGTGTGGATGCTGGGACTTTGCGCGCTGTGCCTGCTGGGCTCGCACTATGCGTACAACTTCTTCCTGCCGGAGCTTCTCCGCGGGTTGACGGGCGTTTCGCCGGGGACCGCGGGGTATCTGATCGCAATTGCGGCCGCAGTGGGAGCGGCGGCGATGATTGTGAACGGGATCCATTCCGACCGCAGGCACGAGCGGCGCTGGCATGTCATCGTTCCCGCGCTTGCGATGGCGTTGCTCATGCTGTTTGCGGGTTTGCATTTGCGCGGCTGGACTGCGGCGATTGTTCTTCTGGTGTCTATGCCGGTGTTCTACGTAATGCAGGCGCCGTGGGTCGCAATTGTTGCCGAGTTGTTCCAGGGTGAGAAGGCGGCGCTGGCGATCGCAACGATCAATATGCTCGGCATCATCGGCGGCTTCGTGGGGCCGTACTGGATGGGATGGATGCGCGAACAGACCGGCACCTATGCGGCTGGGCTCTCATGGTTATGCGTGCCGTGGCTGGTGATGGCGGCCGCTCTTGGGTGGGCGATACGGCGCACCGCGGTGAATGTGACGAGCGGCGATAAAAATGTGGTGAAGATCGCGCCTGAGCCTGCGAACTGAGCCTAAGATAATGGCCTGTCGGGTCCCTGCTGGATTTTGAAGCGAGGAGAACGAGAATGGCGAACCCGTTTGTGCATCTGGAACTGAATACGAGCGATTTGAAGAAGGCGCAGGCGTTCTACGGCGGCATGTTCGGCTGGCAGTTCGTGGACAATGACATGGGGCCGATGGGGATTTACTCGACGTTTAAGCCAGACAGCGGTCCGGGCGGCGGAATGTATGCTGCGCCGGGCATGCCACAAGGGTGGCTGGCGTACGTCGGAGTGGATGACATCAAGGCTGCTACGGCAAAGGCGAAGTCGCTGGGCGCTCAGGTCTTCGTCGAATCGCAGGAGATTCCGCAGGTCGGTTGGATGACGATCATGAACGATCCGACAGGGTCGAGGATCGCGCTGTTCGAGCCGAAGAAGTAATTCAGCTGCCGTAGCCGCGGTGTTTCATGGCGGCTAGCTCGTCGGCGTTGGGCCAGGAGATGGTCAAGAGGAAGGCGGAGTCGTCGAGCGCTTCGACGTCGTGGCGGATGGACGCCCCGAGCGTGAAGAGATTCCCGGCGGCGAGCTCGTGCGGCTTTCCGCCGACGTTGACCCGGACGCGGCCGCTGAGCACCTGAACGGAGAGCGTGCCGTCGGCGTGGTGCTCCTTCATGTGCGCTCCGCGTTCCATGTTGATGAGCACAACGCGAAGGTCGTGTTTCTTGAAGAGGGTTTTGGCGTAATGGCCGGCGGCCCAGGGCTTCTTTTGCGCGGCATCGGCGATCTCCTGGTTGAGATCAAACTGCGCGACCTTGTCGATCATGTTGCCGTCGGGCGTGGAGGTGGGCATCGCGTGCTCCTGCGGGAAAATTGGGTGCGGCTTACTGCTTCAGATGCCCGCGAATGGCGATAGAGATGCGCCGGATACGGGCGGGATGCGATACTGCGGGGCAGTTAAAGGATGCGATTAACGAATGAGTGAAGCAGCGATTCAGTATGCCGGGAAAAATGGGGCGCGGTTTGTCGAAGAGTTGAAGGAGCTGCTGCGGATTCCGTCGGTGTCGACGGCGCCGGAGCATGCGGGCGATGTGCGGCGGGCGGCAGAGTTTGTGGCAGAAAAATTGCGCGCGGCGGGCATGGAAAACGTGCGGCTGATCGAGACCGCGAGCGAGAAGCACAGGAACGGGCATCCGCTGGTGTACGCCGACTGGCTGCACGCAGGCGCAGGGAAGCCGACCGTGCTGTGCTACGCGCACTACGATGTGCAGCCTCCGGATCCGCTTGACGAGTGGACGTCGCCGCCGTTCGAGCCGGCCGAGCGCAACGGGAACCTGTACGCGCGCGGCGCGGTGGACGACAAGGGACAACTGATGATTCACCTGAAGGCGCTGGAATCGGTGATGAAGGCCGATGGAAAGCTGCCGGTGAATGTGCGGGTGATTCTGGAGGGTGAGGAAGAAGTCGGCGGCGAAGGCATTGCGGCCTATGTGCGCGAGCATGGCGAGACGCTGAAGGCTGACGTGGCTCTGGTGAGCGATTCGGAGATGTTTGCGCCGGAGCTGCCGACGCTGTGCGTTGGGCTGCGCGGCATGATCTACACGGAGCTGGAGGCGCGGGGCGCCGCTCAGGACCTGCACTCCGGAATGTACGGCGGGGTGGCGCCGAATCCGTTTGTGGCGCTGGCGCAGATCATTGCGCGACTGAAGCGCGAGGATGGACATGTTGCGATTCCGGGGTTCTACGACGGCATCGAGGAGCCGTCGAAGGAGGAGCTGGAGAGCTGGCGCGCGCTGCCGTTCGATGAGGACGAGTATTTGAAGCATGAGGTCGGGTCGACAGCGCTGACCGGCGAGGAGATGTTCTCGGTGCTGGAGCGCACGTGGGCGCGGCCGACGATGGATGTGCACGGGATGCCGGGTGGGTTTACCGGCGCGGGCGCGAAGACGGTGATCCCGGC
>DASYBN010000334.1:0-4594 GCA_036500785.1 Acidobacteriaceae bacterium | reverse complement strand
TGTCTCGAGCTACGACCCCAAGGAATTCGACCTGCTGCACAACCTGCTGACGCGGCTTGACCGCCCGAACGCGGTGATCGACGTGGTCTGCGGCTATCGCACGCCGTGGTCGAACAACTTCCTGCGCACCCGTGGCGGCACGGAGTTGCCGGCCGAGACCGGAGTTGCCGAGCACTCGCAGCACATGCTGGCCAAGGCCATCGACATTCGCATCCCGGGCGTGAGCACACGCTCGCTGGACGCGGCCGCGCTGAGCCTGCACGCCGGTGGCGTCGGATATTACCCGGTAAGCCAGTTCGTGCACGTGGACGTGGGCCCGGTGCGGCAGTGGAGCTTCGGCGGTGTTTCGTCCGCCCGGCGCGCCCGCTCGCACCACCGCAGACGTTCAGCCTAACGTCTGCCGGGCGACATCGCCCGCGATCCTTCTGACAACTTCGATGAAACCCCGCAAAGCCCGTGCCTCTGACACGGGCTTTGCTGTGTTTGATGGCACGATGGGCCGCATAATGGGCGAGGAGCCGCGCGCATCTTTATAGCTGGTGAGGCAGTGAAGAGCTGGGTTGAAATCCTGGATTGAAATCTCGGAGTCGCGCCTGCGCCATAATGTCGCTGCGATCCGCACGGCCGCGGATGGAGCGGAGATCCTCGCGGTTATTAAGGCCGACGCATACGGCCACGGCGCGGAGTTGATCGCTCCGGTGCTGCTCAGCTGCGGTGTCACGTGGCTGGGTGTCGCGGATGTCGACGAGGGCGTGCGTCTGCGCCGCGCGCTTGGCAGACACGACGCGCGCATCCTGGTGATGTGCGGCATCGAACCGGCGGACGCGCCGGCAATGGTCGAACACCGTCTGACTCCGGTGGTGTGGACACCGGTGCAGGTGCGCGCGCTGGAGGCTGCGGCGGAGCGCGCCGGCCGGCGTGTCGCTGTGCATCTGGAGATCGACAGCGGCATGGCGCGACAGGGGGCAGCGCCCGGTGCGGAGCTGGAGCGCGTTGTGGACGCCCTCCACCGCTCCAAGTGGCTGCGCATGGAGGGCGTGCTGAGCCATCTCTGCTGCTCGGAGGTGCGGCACGGCGAGCACACGGTGGCGCAGTTCCAGCGGTTGCAGCGCGCGCTTGACCTGCTGAAGACCGACGACGGCGAGGTTCTTCTGCCGGAGTGGATTCACGTGGCCAACAGCTCGGCGCTCGATGAGGGTTCGACCACCGCCTGGGTGCGTCACATCGGCGATGCACTGCGGGCCAATGTGCTGGTGCGTCCCGGGATTGCGCTCTACGGCTACTGCCTGGAGCTCGAGGGCGAGAACGGCGGGCTGCCGGGGCGCAGCGGTGAGCTCTGCCGCGCGCTTCAGCCGGTGCTGACGTGGAAGACGCGCATCCTGGCGACGCGGGAGATTGAGGCGGGCCAGACAGTCGGGTATGGCGCGACGTTCGCGCCGGACCGACCCATGCGGCTGGCGCTGCTTCCGGTGGGCTATGCGGACGGCTTCCGGCGGGAGGCGTCGAGCGGCCCGGGTGACGAGTGGGCGCGCGGCTGGGTGCGGATTGCGGGACGGCGGGCAGCGGTGGTCGGCCGCGTGTCGATGAACCTGACGGTAGTCGACATCACGGAGATTCCCGAGGCGAATGAAGGCCTTGAGGTGACACTGCTGGGCGAAGGCGTCACCGCCGAGGACCACGCCCGCTGGTGCGGAACGATTTCCTACGAGATTCTTTGCGGGATTCGCGCGGATCGTCGGTTGATGTAGTCCAACCAGTGACTTATGGGCTGAGCAGCGTGTGACCTTCGGGTCCCAAACCTCGCGCGCTCAGAGCGATAGACTGGGAAGAATGGTCGCAGGGTTTTATGGAAGCTGGATGATCGCCTGGGAGACGGCGCTCACGACACGCGACGAGAACCGCGTGGAGAGGCCCCTGGAGTGGGGCTTCGAGTACCTCTCCGACTGCGGCGGCCTGCAGGCCTCGCGCGAGGTTGCGCGCCAGCAGTACACGCCGGTCGAGGCGATGGCGGAGCTCAACCACCGCATCATCGCCGACCCGGAGAGCTTCTTCGGATACAAGACCCCGACGGACTTCCACATCGAGCAGCGCTTTCCGGAGCTGCACCCGACCAACGTGCGCCCCGAGACGCTCGAGCAGGAACGCGAGTGGCGGCGCCGCGCGGAGGCCGGCGAGCTGCGCAAGGAGCCGTTCCTGCGCTGGACCTCCGCGGTAAAGAGCGGCATTCCCGAGAACGACTTCGTCAACGCGCGCTGGTATCCCACCAGGCCGGGAACGGGCTTCGTCGATCGCCGCAGCGGGCGGCGGCGGCGGCAGGCGATGATCATCATGCCGCAGTGGAACGCGGACGCCTTCTCGCACAATTCGCTCTGCGAGCTGTTCAACCGTTGGGGCGTCGCTTGCCTGCGACTGTCAAAGCCGTATCACGATGTGCGGCGGCCGGCGGAGTTGGAGCGCGCGGACTACGCGGTGAGCTCGAACATCGGGCGCACGATTGCCGCGGCGCGGCAGGCAGTGGTCGATGTCCGCAGCGCGGTGGACTGGCTCGAGGAGCAGGGGTACGAGCAGTTCGGCGTGCTCGGCACAAGCCTCGGGAGTTGTTATGCGTTTCTCGCGGCGGCGATGGATCCGCGCATTGAGGTGTGCGCGTTCAACCACGCGTCTACCTGGTTCGGTGACGTCGTCTGGACGGGACAGAGCACGCGGCACGTGCGCGCGTCGCTGGAGCACGCCGGGCTTACGCGCGAGGATGTGCGTTCGATTCTTGCGGGCATCAGCCCCATGAGCTTCATGAAAGAGTACGCGCGCGCCGCCGACCGGCAGACGCTAGTCGTGCACGCGACCTACGATCTCACGTTCCTGCGCGAGCTCTCGCTGAACGTGCTGAAGGCCTTTGATGAGTACGGAATTCCGTATGTGTCGAAGGTGCTGCCCTGCGGCCACTACACAACCGGTGAGACGCCGTACAAGTATCTTGACGGCTGGTATCTCGGTAAGTTTGTGTGGAGTGCGTTTCGCAGCCTCGCGTCGGAAAAGCCGATGCGGCGCAGGCGCCGCTAGCGCCCGCGAAATGGGGCTAGATCTTTGGAGCTAAATCTTTGGGGCTAAATCTTTGGGGAAAAGAGCGTCAGCGCAACGCCGGACTGCGCGGCTGGGCAGTGACGGGCCGGCGGTCACAGGATTGAGCAGAACAAGGTCCGGCTGATCGCGTTCCCGGAGAGCGCGCTGCGCAACCTCACGCTCCACCTGCGCCACGATCGCCTGCGTCTGCGCTAGTCTGTTCAGATGAAGCGACACGTTGAGTAGCCTTTCATCCGAGACCAGGTGGAGGCCGCGATAGCGCCGCGAAGTTGGTATCAGCTTCGCGGCGCCCGTTGGAGGTGGAGTGAGAGAGGACTTCATTGCGGTTTGTGTGGCAGCAATCCCAGGGGAGATGGGGAAGGGTATTGTGCGGGCTGCCACGACGGTTGCCTTTCTGCTTGCGTGCGACTGACAGAGGTCCCCAGGGCGGGGATCCCTGTCAGTCATTGGCCCGACTTACTTAGCCTGCCCACCCAATTGCGGGTGGGCCATAAAGCGGTTGCTGATGCGCTGAACGGGCATGCCATCTGCCCTGAGCAGAGGCATGCAGGCCCGAAGTTCTTTGCAGGAACCGGTTGCGGTTCCAGAGGAAGAATGCAGCCAAGGTACGAAAGCAGCTATCCCACGCAAGCCGACTGGCAACTGGCGGGGGTGGGATGAAGGTTGCGACCTTTGGGGAAGTGTGTGCCGGACTGCGTCGTACAATCGCACACAGATATGCCGATAGATTTAAGTGCTCCGCTTGCCGCCGCCGACCCCGAGATTGCGGCCCAGATCCACAACGAAGTCGCCCGCCAGCATGACGGGCTGGAGATGATCGCCAGCGAGAATTTCGTCTCCCGCGCGGTGCTCGAGGCGGCCGGATCGGTCTTCACCAACAAGTACGCCGAGGGCTATCCCGGAAAGCGCTACTACGGCGGCTGCGAGTTCGCCGACGTCGTCGAGAACCTGGCGCGTGACCGGGCCAAGAAGCTGTTCGGCGCCGAGCACGCCAACGTGCAGCCGCACTCGGGATCGCAGGCCAATGCCGCGGCCTATATGACGCTGCTCGAGCCCGGCGATACGATTCTCGGGCTGGACCTGGCGCACGGCGGCCATCTGACGCACGGGCACCGTCTGAACTTCTCCGGCAAGCTGTATCGCGTGGTCGGCTACCAGGTGCGCAAGGACACCGAGACGGTCGACTATGACCATCTGGAAGAGCAGGCGCTGGCCGAGAAGCCGAAGGTGATCATCGGCGGCGGATCGGCGTATCCGCGGCAGTTCGACTTCGCGCGCATGCGCGAGATCGCAGACAAGATCGGCGCGAAGCTGGTGATCGATATGGCGCACTTCGCCGGGCTGGTCGCGGGTGGCGTGCATCCTTCGCCCGTGCCGCACGCGCATGTGGTGACCTCGACGACGCACAAGACGCTGCGTGGACCGCGCGCAGGTCTGATCCTCTGCAATCAGGAGTTCGCCGCGGGCATCGACCGCAGCGTATTTCCGGGACAGCAGGGCGGGCCGCTGGTGC
>DASYBN010000333.1:0-5697 GCA_036500785.1 Acidobacteriaceae bacterium | reverse complement strand
GACTGGCGCAGCATGGCGTCCACCAGCGTGGTCTTGCCGTGGTCGACGTGGGCGATGATGGCGATGTTGCGGATGGGCTGCGATGCGGTGCTCAAGCGGGCTTCCTTAGAAAAAAGATTCAGATGTGCGACGGGTTCAGGCGCGGTTCACAGATGCGGGCGCGCGAAAAGAACGCAACTTATTAAGTTTACCGCAGCCTGGAGCTTCGCTGCTGAAGCTTTCCGCCAGTTTTGCTGGCACAGCTGGAGCCGCAGTCTTTGAAAACGCGGGCGTCATGATGCATCAGGCCCTATACTGGGCGCGAGAAGCCTGAAAAAGAGATGACGGAAGAGTCCGCGGTGGAAGGTCCGGTCAGCACATTGGAGCGGATGGCGCTCGACGAGTACCTGCTCGACGGCGCGTATGACGAGATGTTCGCGGCGGAGCGCGAGCTGCATCCGCACTATGAGCCCTTGCTGGAACTGCTGACGAGCTTGCCGCCGGAGGAGATTCAGCGGCGCAAGCAGGAGGCCGACCTCAGCTTTCTGAACCAGGGCATCACGTTTACGGTGTACGGCCAGGAGCAAGGGACCGAGCGGATCTTTCCGTACGATCTGCTGCCGCGCATCGTCACGGCGGCGGAGTGGGCGCGCGTGGAACGCGGCCTCACGCAGCGCATCACGGCGCTGAATCTGTTCCTGAAGGACATCTATAACGAAGGCCGCATCCTCAAGGATGGCGTAGTGCCACGGGAGCTGGTGTACTCGTGCCCGCAGTTCAGAAGGCAGATGTGCGGGTTGCCGGTGCCGAGGAACGTGTACGTCGCGATCTGCGGAACGGACCTGATCCGGCTGGAGAATGGCGACTTTGTGGTGCTGGAGGACAACCTGCGCGTGCCAAGCGGCGTGAGCTACATGCTCACCAACCGGCGCGTGATGAAGCGCATCTTCCCGCGCCTGTTCCAGCACTACAACGTACGCCCGATCGAGAACTATACGCAGGTACTGCTGGGGACCCTGCGGTCGCTGGCGCCGGAGGGACGGCCGGAGCCCAACATCGTTCTGCTTTCCCCGGGCGTGTTCAACTCCGCGTACTTCGAGCATGCGTATCTCGCGCGCCAGATGGGCATTGAGCTCGTCGAAGGGCGCGACATGGTGGTGCACGATAACGTCTGCTACATGCGGACAACGAGCGGTCTGCGGCGCGTCGATGTGATCTACCGCCGCGTGGACGATGACTTTATCGATCCGCTGGCGTTCCGGTCGGATTCGATTCTGGGCGTGGCGGGATTGTTCAATGCCTATCGCGCGGGCAATGTGACGCTGGCGAATGCGTTTGGCACGGGTGTGGCGGACGACAAGGCGCTGTATGCGTTTGTCCCTGACATCATTCGTTATTACCTGAACGAAGACGAGATTCTGCCGAATGTGAAGACGTTCCTCTGCTATATCGACAAGGAGCGCGATCACGTGCTGGCGAATCTCGACAAGCTGGTGGTGAAGGCTGTGGGCGAGTCAGGCGGCTACGGCATGATGATTGGGCCGCATGCGACGCCGAAGGAGCGCGCGGTGTTTGCGGAGAAAATCAGGGCGAATCCGCGCAACTATATTGCGCAGCCGACGATCAGCTTTTCGCGCGCGCCGTGCCTGATCGGCGACGAGCTGGAGCCGCGGCACGTCGATCTGCGGCCCTATGTGCTGTACGGCGATAAGGTGACGATTGTGCCGGGTGGGCTGACGCGCGTGGCGCTGACGAAAGGGTCGCTGGTGGTGAACAGCTCGCAGGGCGGAGGATCGAAAGACACATGGGTGCTGGGCGAATGAGACGGGTGTTCACTGCGCCGATGGTGGCGTTGGCCTGCGCGGCGGGTGCGGGCTTGCGCGCGCAGAGTGCGGCCAAACCGAGGCTGGTGCTGATCGATCAGGACGGCTCGGGGCCGGGTGGATCGAACCAGATGTCGATGATGGTGCTGCTGCAATCGCCGCAGGTGAAGGTGCTGGGCATCACGATGGTGAGCGGCAACTCGTGGGAGCCCGAAGAGGTTGCGCACACGCTGCGCATGCTGGAGCTGATCCATCGCACGGATGTTCCGGTGGTGCCTGGAGCGGTCTTTCCGCTGGTGCGCACGCGGGAGGAATCACTCAGCACGCGCGCGCTCGAGGGCAGCTTTCAGTGGTACGGTGCATGGGGCGATCTGCCCGACAAGACCAGCAACCAGCCGTATCACGGGCCGTTTGTGGTGCCGCCGCTGCCGGAGGGCACGCCGACCACGAAGCCGCTGGATGAAGATGCGGCGCATTTTCTGGTGCGGCAGGTGCATGCGCATCCGCATCAGGTGACGATCTACGCCGCCGGTCCGCTGACCAACATCGCGCTGGCGCTCGCCATCGATCCGGGATTTGCGGAGTTGACGCAGGGCATTGTGATTATGGGCGGAAGCCTTGCGCCACTTGGTGATGACCCGGAGTACGCCACACACCCGCGGCACGAGTTCAACTTCTGGTTTGATCCCGAGGCGGTCCACATCGTTCTGCGCGCGCCCTGGCCGCGCATCGACCTCACCACGGTCGACATTTCCGTGAAGACGATGTTTACCCGCGAGATGGTGAAGCAGATCGCAGAGTCGCCCACCCCCGCCGCGCAATATATCGCTAGGTATCCGAATGAGTTCTTTTACATGTGGGATGAGCTTGCGGCCGAGGCGTGGCTGGATCCGAAGATCATCACCAAGGATCGGCTGCTCTACGTAGATGTTGATCTGACGCGCGGGCCGAACTACGGCGACACGCTCACCTGGACCGATGCGAGCCGGCCCAAGGATCGCCCGCTGCAGCTGGTGCACGTCCACGAGGACCTGGATGCCCCGAGGTTCTATCGCGAGTTCGTTGAGCTGATGAAGGCGCCGCCTCAACAACAGTGAGTGCGTGCATGGTGGACGAAATCGGAGTGCAGTGTAGAGTAGACAAAATCTTTGCGCGCGGCCGGAGCGCTGGGTGGGTTCCGGAGCTGAAGGACACGAGCCAGATGCTGTCACGTGTTGCGGATTCGCTGTACTGGATGGCGAGGTATCTGGAGCGCGCGGAGCACGTGACGCGGCTCGTCGATGTGAACCTCAACCTCATGCTGGATGAGAGCTCCACCAGCTCTGACCACCGCTGGACACGCGTGCTGCAGGCATTGGGCCGCCCCAAGCGGGTGAAGTGGGACGCCAATCCGTACGAACTGGCGCGGTCGCTCACGTTCGATACCGGGCACAAGTCGAGCGTGCTGTCGTGCATCGTTGCGGCAAGGGAAAATGCGCGGCATGTGCGCGAACAGATCTCGACCGAGCAGTGGCACCGGCTGAACTCCCTCTACCTGGAGGTGACGCGGCCGGAGGTGAAGGCGATGATGCAGGCGGCGGCGGAGCCGGCAAGCGAGGCGCCTTCAGGATTTCTGCAGCAGGTGCTGGAAGCGGTGCATCAGTTTCAGGGCGTTACGGATTCGACGATGAGTCACGGTGAGGGTTGGCACTTCATCCAGGTGGGCAGATACCTGGAGCGCGCGACGGCGACGGCAATACTGCTGAACGCGTATCACGACGACGTGTGGGCCGAACGCGACCGCGCGCCCGAGGCGAATGAATACCTGGAGTGGATGGGGCTGCTGCGCTCGGCGACGGCGTTCGAGGCCTACTGCAAGGTCTATACGGCGGACGTGACGCCGGAGCGAATCCTGGAATTCCTTCTGCTGGACGATGAGTTCCCGCACTCGCTGCGGTTTTCGGTAGAGAGTATGCAGGGGGCGCTGCGCGCGATTCAGGACCGCAGCGGAGGAGCGCGAGCCGAAGCGCTGACGCGGCTTGCTGGGCGCATGCAGGCGTCGCTCGCCTATGTCTCTGTGGACGAGATTCTGGACGGCGGTGTGATACCTTACCTGCAAAATGTCCAAGGCGAATGCAGTCAGCTGCATCGGATGCTGTACAGCATCTACGTTGATTATTCCGTGCAGTCGGCGTTGGCGGATACGCGGGAATGAGCGGCGCATGAGTATGCCGCAGACTGCGAGCGCGCGATGAACTACTTCGTGCGCCATCTGACGAAGTTCTCCTATAAGAGCGAGGTGAGCGAGAGCATCATGGAGACGCGGATGCATCCGCGCTCCGATGAGAGCCAGCGCTGCCTGACGTTTCAGCTTTCCGTGACGCCGCGATGCAGGGTGTTCAGCTATCGCGACCATCATGCGAATCATGTGCATCACTTCGATATCCCGGGACCACATACCCAGCTGGTCATCGTCGCCGAATCGCTTGTGGAGACGCAGCCGCACGTGGAAGTGCCACAATCGCTGCCGTCCTCCTCGTGGGATCAGCTGGACAGCGAGGTCGCCAAGGGGGACTTCTGGGAGATGCTGCTGCCGAGTGAGTTCGCGACGCCGACAGCGACACTGAAGCAGCTCGCGGAGAAGCTCGATGTGCGACGGCGGGATGATCCGTTGAGCGTGCTGCATGCGTTAAATCAGCAGCTTTACGAGCATTTTGATTACAAGCCGAGGTCGACGCGTGCGGATTCGCCGATTGACGATGCGCTGAAGAGCGGAGCGGGCGTGTGCCAGGACTTTGCGCACATCATGACTACACTGCTGCGAACACAGCTGCAAATTCCCTGCCGGTATGTGAGCGGATATCTGTTTCATGGCGGAGGGGCGCACGACCGTTCGGAAGCTGCGGCGACGCATGCGTGGGTGGAGGCGTTTCTGCCGGATCTGGGATGGGTGGGGTTCGATCCGACGAACTGCCTGGTCGCTGGCGATCGGCATATTCGCACGGCGATTGGGCGAGATTACGCCGACGTGCCACCGACGCACGGCATCTTTCGCGGACGCACCAAGAGTGAGCTGGCGGTCGCTGTGCGCGTGACCCAGAGCGAAGGCACACCAGCGCTCGACCGCGAGCTTCCGGTGCCGGAGGAGTGGTCGATCCTGGTGGAGAAGGCTCAGGCGTTGCCGGTGCAGCCTCCACCTGCGAAACGTCAACACCAGCAGGCGCAACAGTAGAGCGTTGGCGCGACTAGAATCCAACAGAGTGGGTGTGGGGTTTCAGTTCGAGCGCCGGGTGGAGTTTGAACCGGAGCGGGCAAGTGAGATTCTGCGGGAGATTCCTGCGGCACAAGGTGTCGTTTGTCTGCGCGGGCATGATGACGCCGCGCAGCCGTACCTGACGCGCGCCGCGGATGTAAGGCGCAGGCTGCGAAGGCTGCTGGATTCGCCGGATGCCGTGGACGACGCGGGAAGGCCGGTGCTCTCGAAGCGGCTGAACCTGCGGGAGCGCGTCCGCTGGATCGAGTGGACGCGGACCGGCTCAGAGTTTGAGTCGACGGTAGTCCTGTATTGTGCGGCACGGGCAGTCTTCGGGCCGGCGGAGGCGCGGAAACGGCTGCGGCTGCATGCGCCGTTTGTGCTGCGAATGGCAGCGTCGAATGAGCACCCGCGCGTTTATGTGACGAACAAGTTGAACCGGAGATCGCTGGGTGAGTCGTACGGTCCGTTTGCATCGCGGGCGGCGGCGGAGCGGTTCTGCGAGGCCGTGTTGGACCTCTTTAAGCTGCGGCGCTGCTGGGAGGACCTCGAGGTTTCGCCCCAGCATCCCGGCTGCGCGTACGGCGAGATGAAGATGTGCATGGAGCCGTGCAAAGGCGCGTGCACCGCGGAGGAGTACGCAGCCGAGGCAACGCGGGTGCG
>DASYBN010000332.1:0-3913 GCA_036500785.1 Acidobacteriaceae bacterium | reverse complement strand
GTGTTCGCTGTAACATTGCCATGGGGCTTGTCTGAGGGTGCGGTAGTCTGCGCGTTTTGGGACGCGGTAGTTTGCAGGTCCAGACTAATGTCCCCCAGGCTGGAGCTGAATGGCTCCGCCGTGGCGACTACTGGCGCCGGCACGTCCGGGACAGGGACCGCAGAGGATGAATCTTGCGGGAGCGCGCCGATGAGCAACCTCGAGGGAGCGTCAGGAAGGGCCTGGGCGAAACAGGAGGCCGCCAACAGTGAGACGGCGAGCAGCGGCAGGGAAAGACGCGTGATCCGGCGGAGCGACAAAGACAAACGGGACCATCCTGGGTGGCGTAGAAAAGAACGAGAGATGAACGGGACCTTCCACAATTAGACGGGCCATTTCCGGGCCGGTTGCAAAGAAAGTGGCAGCGGGCTAACAAAAGGAACAGAAGGAAGCATCTTGAAACGAGGCGTCCGTTGCTGCATCCAGCAGAGGGGATTTCTCGTCCTAGGATGTAAAGAGCGGATTCAGGGCAAGAGAGCACAACATCCGCCTTGGTTCCGTGTTGTACACGACGAAAGTTCGTGCAGTTTTTCCCCTAAGCTGAAGGAGTAGAGAGGCATGTTGAAAAACGAGGCTCAATGGATTTCATTTAGCGGCCGGGCGCTGGCCGTTGTGGCAGTGCTGGCGGGCAGTCTTTTTCTGCACGCGCAGACGACCGCCAATGATGCAGCAGGGAGCGTGGCGAGCGTCTCGGCGCAGGAGCCGATCTTCCACCTGCAGGATGCGGCGCTGAGTTCCTCGGACACCGAGGCGTACTCAAGCAGCTCGGATGAGCAGGTCGGAACAGAGGTGGCGTCGAACACGACCGATCCGTTCCACTTCCTGAACGCGATGCAGTACGGCGGCGGACGCCAGCGCTATGGCCGGCCGCGTTACCGCGGCAGCAATACCAACGCGGACGGCTCGCCTAAGTGGGACTTCTTCGTGGGCGGCGGCTTCAACGTCCCCACCGGCCAGTTCAACTACGCGACGACCAAGTGGGGATTTGGCGGCGGCGGCGGACGGATGTTCAATGCGCACGTCGGAGTAAATCTCGAGTTCAATTACGACGAGTTCGGGATGACGAGCTCGACGCTGAACGACCAGGAGAACCTCTACAACACATACATCGACCTCTACAACGCGCAGAACCCCGGAAACACTGTGCCGACGATCCAGAATCTGGATGGAAACAACCATGTGTGGTCGTTCACGCTTGACCCGGTCTACAACCTGCGCGCGGGCGAGGGACTGGGAGCCTACATTGTCGGTGGCGGCGGCTTCTACCATAAGGTCGCGGACTTCACCGTGCCCGCGATCGGCACGTACTGCGATCCGTACTACGGCTGCTATCAGTACTCGGCCAACCAGACGATCGATCACTACACATCGAATGCGTTCGGCGTGAATGTGGGCGCCGGCGTAACGTACAAGTTCTCCCGCTTCGCCAATCAGCGGCTGTACGGCGAGGTTCGGTATGTCTACATGTTCAACTCCTACCGTCCGGGCGTGACGATCAATACGCCTCCCTCGGCAGATAATGCGGGTGTCTACAACGACTTCCCGCAGAACAGCCAGCGGACGTCGTACTTCCCGGTGAAGTTCGGCCTGCGGTTCTAATCGACTTGTCTGACGGAAAAAGGAAGAGCCCGCTTTCGCGGGCTCTTTTTGTTGCGCAACGTTGCCGCAGTCAACTACACACCAACCGGGTAAGGCTTCTCGTGCATGGCATCGCCGCGTGGACTGCGGCGTTCAAAGAGCCCTTGGAACAGGCTGAGCAGGCCGGTGTACCAGTAGCCGATGACAAACAGCAGAAGGAATGGAACGGTGAAGTAGTTCTCTGTGGAGACTGCGTACCACACGGTCAGGGTGAAGTAGCAGCCGATAAGGATCTCGATCCACGGGATAATGCCGAGGCGTTTGCGGTACTTCTTGGCCTGCGACTTCTCGCCCTTCTTCAGGACGCGGTACTTGGGCGTGCGAGCGAACGCTGATTTGATGCCGAAGAGGGCCTCGAGAACGGCTTTGGTGTTGGTGATGGTGAGGCCGATGCCGAGCGACATCAGGAACGGGAGGTAAAGGAAGGTCTTGTACCAGGTGCGTGGGAAGAGCTCGCGCTGGCTGGTGAGATAGAAGCTGGAGATGGACATCGTCGACGCCATGAAGAGCGGAAAGTCGATGAGCAGCATCTCAACCCAGCCCTGATAAGAGCGGATGATCATCGCCGGCATCAGCAGCGTCGAGAGCACGATCATCAGCGGATAACTGATGTTCGCCGTCAGGTGGTACCAGGCCTCGAGCTTGGTATGGAACGGCGCGTCGGACTTCAGAACTGACGGCAGAATTTTCTTGCTGGTCTGGATGAGGCCTTTGGCCCAGCGGGCCTGCTGGGTTTTGAAGGCGGTCATCTCAATGGGCAGCTCGGCCGGGCACTCGACATCCTGCAGGTACTTGAACTTCCATCCTTTCAGCTGCGCGCGATAGCTGAGGTCCGTGTCTTCGGTGAGAGTGTCGTGCTGCCAGCCGCCTGCCTCGTCAATGGCTGCGCGACGCCACATGCCTGCGGTGCCGTTGAAGTTGAAGTAGACGCCTGCGCGCGAGCGGCCGCCGTGTTCTAGGACAAAATGCCCGTCGAGCAGAATGGCCTCCACCTGGGTGAGGAAGCTGTAGTTGCGGTTCAGGTGCGTCCAGCGCGTCTGCACCATGCCAATCTTCGGGTCGGTGAACTGGTCGACGACGCGGCGGAGCCAGTCGGGCGACGGGACGAAGTCGGCGTCGAAGATGGCGACGAGCTCGCCCTTCGCAACCTTCAGGCCCTCCTCAAGCGCGCCAGCCTTGTAGCCGTGGCGGTTCGTGCGGTGCAGGTAGACGATCGGCTGTGGCGGAAGGCCTTCGGCGCCGGTCGCATAACGCTGGACAATGGATTCAGCCACTTCGGTGGTCTCGTCAGTGGAGTCGTCGAGGACCTGGATCTCGAAGCGGTCGCGCGGGTAGTCGATGCGGCAGCAGGCGTCGATGAGGCGGTCGATGACGAACTGCTCATTGTAGATGGGGAGCTGGACGGTGACGAAGGGCAGATCGTCTTCGGCGAAGCGAGCGGGCGGCTCATGGGAGTGCGCGGCCTTGCGCTTGTTGCGGTAGTAGAGCCAGACGAGCTGGTAGCGATGGATGCCGTAGAAGGCCAGGATGACCATCACGACGAAGTAGGGCACAAGCAGGCAGACGTCGAAGGTGTTCCAGCGGTAGTCGCCCTTGAAGGTGCGGTCGGCGTAGTGCGTCCTCCAGTAGTGCGCCAGCCCGTGCTGGTCGGCGAGGAGGGCGAGAGCGTGGCTTGGATGTATCAGGATTGCGGCTCCCGGAGATGTCGACAAAGCTTCATTTTACGTGACAGAGGCACGGGTCGGCGGGATGCATCCTCCCCCTGCTATTTCGGCCGAATCTTGAGCGTATGAAAGACTCTTCGGATGTGCGGACGGTATTACAACCGGGCGGAGAAGCAGCGGATCGCGGAGGCGATGCAGGCCAGGTCGCCGGAGCCGTTTGAGGTGAGGCCGTCGTACAACGTGGCGCCGCAGAGCTTTCAGCCGGTGGTGAAGCTGGGCCGGGACGGCGAGCGTGAGTTGGCGGTCATGCGCTGGGGGCTGATTCCCTTCTGGGCGAAGCCGGACGCGAAGATCGGCCGGGGCAAGAGCCCCGTGCCGCGGGCGCTCGTCAACGCGCGAGCCGAGACGGTGCAGACGAGCGCGGCTTTTCGGGAGGCCTTTCAGCGGCGGCGGTGCCTGGTTCCGGCCTCGGGGTTCTACGAGTGGATGAAGCTCGATGGCAAGAACCGGCAGCCGTATGCGGTGACAGTCGCCGGTAAGGACGTGATTGCGTTTGCAGGGTTGTGGGAGCG
>DASYBN010000331.1:0-2851 GCA_036500785.1 Acidobacteriaceae bacterium | reverse complement strand
CACTATACAAGGCGACGCGCGGAAAATCCGAACGCTACCTGAAGGACGAGCGCGAACTTACCGATTATCTGATCGGCGAAGGTTCATCCGGAACGGCCTTTACGCTGCACACGGGCGAAACGATCGCGGGCGCCGATTTCGACGCGCTGGTTGTCAAGGCCCGCGCTGCCGTGTCAGCGCTGGAAGGCTTCCCGCGGCACTATCCGCGTTTTCTTCTCGAGCAGGCTGCGATTGCCGGCGCGCTCAACCCCGACATTCTCGCCGATGCAACACGTGCGGGTGATACGGCGGGTTACATCGCGCGGCGACTCGATCAGCTTTCCGATGAAACCGAGCGCGGCTGGCATGGCGAGCCTACGCCCGACGGCGGCCTCAAATTCTGGCGTGAAGTGCGCGGCGTGCGCGAAGCAGTCGCCATCGACGGCGCCGTCATCTCGAGCGCAGATGCGCGCAAGCTCGACAGACTCGCGCCGGATTTGCAGGGAGCCTATCTCAAAGCCGCGACGCTCACGCGCAAGGACGAAACCCGCGAAGTGCGCGCGCCGAGCCAGCTCCTCGACGCGATCTTCGAATGGGGCCGCAAGGGCCTGGCTCTGCAGCGGTATAAGGGCCTCGGCGAAATGAACGCGGAGCAGTTGTGGGAAACGACGCTTGACGACAACGCGCGCACGCTGTTGCTCGTGAAAGTGGAGCACGCCGATGAGGCCGACGCTCTCTTCGCCAAGCTGATGGGCGACGTCGTCGAGCCGCGCCGTGAATTCATCCAGGACAACGCCCTCTACGCCGCCCTGGACGTGTAGCTGCAAACCTGCCTGTCATGGCCCGCGAATGCGGGCTACCCAGATGGGATCGACGAGCGTTTGAAATTATTTAGTTTCACTTTAGTCGTCGCGCAGCAAACCGGCTTCAACTGATAGGGGTCGGGAAGAGTTTGGCTCTCCCCGCCCTCCGAACCGTACGGGCGGTTTTCCCGCATACGGCTCTCCAGTCGGCAGTTTCCTCATCGGGAACCTCTCGCTTCAAGCCATGCCGTGTGGAGCGCGAACAGCCCTGCTTGCGCGAAGTAGTCATTGGGCCAGCGTTTGTGATCGTTCAGACAGAATCCGAAGCCGGGCCGCTTTTGCTGCTTGCGCAGGATGGCGCGCAACCGTCTGCGGACAAACCCATCCAGAGACCTGAAGATGTAACGATGCGCGTGCTTGAAGTAGCCGAACCAGCCTTTCAGCATCGCATTGAGATCGGCGATGACGCAGGCGAGACTCTGCCCGCAGGTGCGTCTCGTCTTTTCCCGGACACGATCCTTGAGGCGTGTCAGGCTCTTTTCGCGGACAAGACGGTGTCGGGCCTCGAAGCGATAGCCGAGGAAGTCGAAGCCTTCTCCCGGTTGGCGCCAGTCGCCCAGATGCGTCTTCTCCGGATGCAGAGTGAGGCCGTTTTCTGCCGTGAAGGCACGGATTTCCGCCAATGCGGCGGCGGCCTCTTCGCGGCTCCTGCACAGAACCACGAAGTCGTCTGCATAGCGCACCATCCTGTGGCCAAGCTCCGCCATGCGCTCATCCAGCGGGTGCAGATAGATGTTGGCCAGCAGCGGACTGATCACCGCACCTTGCGGCGTGCCCTCAACCGGCGTCCATCTTTGCATCTCGCCGAGAATGTCCTGCTTGAGCCACAGCCGCAGCAGTTCGAGCAGGCGGCCATCGCTGATCCGCTCCCCGATCCGCTTCATCAGTCGCTCGTGCGGGATGCTGTCGAAGTAGCTCGCAAGATCGGCGTCAACCACGAAGTTGAAGCCTTCCCTGAGCAGATGATCCACTTCGCGCAACGCATCGCGGCAGCCCCGTTTCGGCCGAAAGCCGTAGCTCGAAGGCCGGAACCTCACCTCGAAGATCGGTTCGATGACGAGCTTGACCGCCGTCTGCGCGATGCGATCCTTGACCGTGGGTATCCCCAACGGCCTCGTCCTGCCATCGCCTTTCGGTATCTCCACCCGCCGGATCGGCTGCGGGCGGTACGCACCCTGCCGCAGCTCCTCCGAAAGCTCGGACAGATACTCCTCCGCCCGCGCCGCAAACCGTTCGATGCTTTGACCATCCACCCCCGCCGCTCCGTCATTGGCCCGGACTTTCGTCCACGCCAGTGCCAGCGTCGAAGGCGCATACACCTTGTCGATCAGACTGAACCAACGTCCTCCTTTGACGCCGTTCTCCAGCGCCGAGATCATGCGCTCCGTCCAGATCGAGGCTTCCATCCACGAGAGGTCGTGGGCTTCTGCACCTTGCGTAGCCGTTCCCGGCACTCCCGGCGCTCTCTTGCCTGTTTCCGTCTTCACGCATCCACCTTCCTGCCCGCCTTCCCTCGGAGCGGTTTTGATCCCCGCTCCTCTCGCGGCTTGCGCCGCATCGCTACTATGAGGGCTCTGACTCCTGAGCGGCTCGCACACACCGCCCAGGTCTCTCCGCTTGCTCCGCTTTGCCTTCGGGCCATCCCACCCTCAACCACGTGACGTGCCCCGATGTCGCTTTGCCAGTCACTTCCAGCGCATCCGGTCGGACCTCTTTATGTGCTCGGACTTGATCCGATCATCGGGGTCCAGGTTTCGCCTTGCCACCGCCGGCTCTCCGCATCGTCCCGCCGAAACAGGTTCGTCATCCTGCGGGCTGTCCCTTCGCCTCCGATTGCTGTCCACCCCGCCTCGCAGCGACGCAGTTATCTTCGGCTTCACGTGACGTGACTTCACATGGCACAGACTCTCACTCTGCTGACAAAGCGTCCTCACGGACGCACGGTGGCCCGCATTCGCGGGCCATGACACATCTTATTGAGACGAACCAATTACTTTGCGGAACCATCG
>DASYBN010000330.1:0-3654 GCA_036500785.1 Acidobacteriaceae bacterium | reverse complement strand
TCGAGTGCGCACGCGAGGTGCAGGCGCTCATCGGCTCGCAATGCGAGATCGTCTTTCGCCCTCTGCCAAAGGACGACCCGAAGCAGCGCCAGCCGGACATCACGCGCGCCAGAACTCTGCTTGGATGGGAGCCGAAGGTGCAACTGCGCGAAGGCCTCGAGCGCTCGCTCGATTACTTCCGCGCCGCCGTCGCAGCCGAGAAGGCCGCGCCGGATGCCCGCGCCGCGGCATCCCAGCAGGACGAAGAGTACTTCCGGCTCGCGTCAGGCCGCTAGCGCCACCAGCTGTGATTTCTAGTGCCACCAGCTGTGATTCGCCGCCGGCTCAGGCCGCGTGTGCAGCGCGGGGAAGAATTTGATCTGCGCGGCCACCACGACATCATTCTGCTGACCAACCTTGTACAGCGGCGCCTTCCAGCGCTCGTACTGCACCCAGGCGTTCAGCTGAATGTTCTTGTGCAGATTCTTCACCACATCCACGGTGAACTGGTTCTGCGTCGTTCCTTCGGGGATAAAGTCCTTCGGAGTCTTCTTGTTCATGTACTGGAGCTGCACCCACTCGTCGCCGGAGAGGTGATAGGTCAGCCACGCATTGCCGCCCTTCGCTTCGCGGCCGATCCAGTCGCCCATGATGTAGCCCTTGTTCGTGTAGGCCTGCCGCTGCACCGTCTCGTAGTAGTTGAACTGACCGCCGAGGCTGCGCAGCGTCGAGGTGTCCGTGCTCGAAGCCTCGGCACGCAGATCCAGCTTCTCGAGGTGCGGAAAGTGCGACAGATAGATGCCGGGCCTGTAGGCGGCGCGGCGCGGCGCGCTGGGAGGCGTCACGTCGTCATGGGCGATGGAATCGGTGTAGAGCGTCACGTACTTGCGCAGGAACGGCAGACGGTAGGAGAACGTAAACGCGCTGTAGCGCGCGCCCGGATCGTCACGCGAGTACTTCTCGTAGATGGTGGTATCGCTGAAGGAGAAGAAGCTCTTGAAGAACGTATGCAGCGTAATCGGCTGATCGCAGTTCGTGTAGACGTTCGTCACAGGATCGAGGCAGCCGTGTCCGTTGCCGCCCCAGATGACCGTCCGCTGGAAGCTGAAGTCGAAGTTCTTGGTCGGCTTGAAGGAGAACACCTCCGAGTGCATCCACGGCGCGTTCGGAGACGAGTGTCCCTTCAGCGAGCCGACCACGAAGTCGTACCGCAACGGCCCGAGCACCTTGCTCACCCAGGGAATGTACAACGGCTCAACGCGATTGATCCGGAACCCATACATGAACTGCGCGTTATCGCTGTAGGCCATTCCTCCGCCCATTCCCGGCCCAAGCCAGGAGTCGGACTTGCCGAACGAGATCTCGTGACCCCACCAGTGAGCGGAGAGGTTGGCCTCCTGCAGCGCGAAGGTGACCACTGAGTCGGCGGTCTTGCCGTAAGGAATCGTGGTCTGAGGATTGTTGGGCGGGACAAACGGGCAGATCTCGTCGATGCAGGAGAGCTGGCTGGCGAGCGCCAGGCTATAGCCGTCGTACGCGGGCGCGTACTGCAGCTCGCCTCGGATGTAGAGCGAAAATCGGCCGTACTCATTCACGCTCGAGAACCCGGTGATGTTGTTGAAGCCCGTCGCATAAGGCCGGCCATAGTCGTTGTAGATCGTCTGGCCGAGGTGATAGCTGTCGCGCAGCACAGGTCCGCCGATGCCCATCAGGCGCGTGTATGTCGATTCCACGCCATACACCGCACCACGCTTCAGATCCGGTCCTGGCGTCTCGTCGACGAGGTAGTCCTGCATCTTGGCGAGAATCGCCTCCGCCTCTGGATCGCCGTCGGCCGTAATGTCGTTCGCGCTCTCCTGCAGCATGTGCAGCAGGCTGCGCCGGGTCCACGGCCGCAACGCGATGAACGCCGTGTTCAGGTAGCCCATCGAGTAGAGCCGCAGAGCGAGCGGATAGACAATGCTGTCCACCGGGATGTACGTCGAGCCCAGCGGGTCGATCTTCTCCTCGCCAGGCATCGGACCATACGGCGGCATGCTGGGCACGGATGCCACAGGCGCAGCCGGCGGAATATAAACCGTCTGGGGGCTGGGCCGGGCCTGGACGCGAATCGGTTGCTCGAGCTCATCGGGCGCAGGGCTTTGCGGCGTAGGCGCCTGCGGTTGCGCCGTCGGCGCCTCCACCGGGGCCTGCGGTGCAGGCTCGGGTGCAGCAGGCGCGGTCTGCGGCTGGGCGGGCTCCTGCGCCGGCTGCACCGGCTGCGGTTGTGCCGGCTGCTGAGTCGCTTGCGGCTGCTGGTCAGTCGTGCTTTGCTTACCGGCTGGCACCGGAGCGGGCACTGACGGCAAACTGCTCGCAGGTGCCGTGCTCGCGGGCGGCATCGAGCTGGGATTCTGAGCGGCGGCCCGTCCGACCGTGAGGGTAGCAGCGATCAGCAGAGAACAAACTGTAATTCCGGGTGAACAGTGGCGCGCGCGCCGCACGAGAAACATGCTGCCAGTGTAAAGGGTTGGAGGCTCGCAGTCTGTCCGGACGCTCATATCGCCGGTGGTTACACTTCAATCCCGCGTCCGGCCATGTAGGCCTCCAGCCGGCGCAACGGCTGCTGCCGTCCCGTTGGCCGCTCCGAGCTGAGCATCGCCCACAGCACCGAAGGTCCGCCCCCCGAACGCGCCCGCGCGGAGGTCTCCTGCATCACGCGAAAAACCGCCACAGCATCCTCCCCATCGACGGGAAAGTGCGGAAGCTGCAGGCTGCGTGAAAGCTTGGTGAGCTCAGGCCAGGTGAGCGGCGTCGCCGCCCCCGCTGCCCCCCTGTGGCTCCGAGCCGCTCCGTCGTCGGCCACGATCAGCAGCATCGGCAGCCGGTCGCGATGCGCCCAGCGCAACGCATCCACCCATAGCGGTTCAGGCGTTGCCGCCTCGGCGAACGCGACGGCAAGCCGGTAGGTCCCGGCCGTCTGCATGCCGCGAGCAGCACCCGCGCAGAGCGGAAGACGCAAATTCGCAGGAAGCTGATGCGCCTCATCCCCGGCGCTCGACTCCGGCGCGAAGGCGCGCAATGTGGCATCCTCCGCGCGGCCCGACACGAGGTCGCCCTTGGACAGATGAATCAGCGTCGCGCCGAGCAGCGCCTCACGCGCGTTCGTGTGTTTGCGGCGGTCCATCTGGCGAATGCGGTCGATCAGCGCATGCAGTTCGCGAAGGCGATTCTGAGGCAGCAGGGGATTGTCGGCCAAAGCGGCGGTCCTCTTCTTCGAGAGTTTTTCGTGATCGTGCGGGCTAGCTGGATCAGGCCGTCGCCGCGTCTGCAGCATCGGGGTTTACACCAAGCTCCGCAAACGCCTGCGTCGCCACCTTTGGCTTGATAGTACCTTCGCGCGCCAGCTTGGAGAGCGCCGCCGCAACGATCGACTCCGCATCGACCTCAAAGTGTCGGCGCAGATGCTCGCGATTGTCCGAGCGCCCAAAACCATCCGTGCCCAGCGAAACCAGCCGCGATCCGAGCCAAGGCGAGAGCGCATCCGGCAGCGACTTCATATAGTCGCTCGCCGCAATAACCGGTCCCTTCGCACTCCCGAGCGCGGTGACGACATACGGCACGCGCTCCTTCTCGCCCGGATGCAGACGGTTCCACCGCTCGACCGCAATCGCATCGCGCCGCAGCTCCGTATAG
>DASYBN010000329.1:0-3439 GCA_036500785.1 Acidobacteriaceae bacterium | reverse complement strand
CTTCTCACGGTTCTTGGTGTCGATGACACCCGACTCCTGGAACTCGATCAGCAGGTCCGTGCCTTCGCGCGTACGCTCGCCCACACCGGCGAAGACCGAGACGCCGCCGTGCTTGGATGCGACGTTATTGATCAGTTCCTGGATGACGACCGTCTTGCCCACGCCGGCGCCCCCGAACAGGCCGATCTTGCCGCCCTTGAGGAATGGCTGGATCAGGTCGATGACCTTCACGCCGGTCTCGAACATCTCTTCCGACGTGGCCTGCTCTTCGAAGGATGGGGCTTGACGATGGATGGGCCGCATCTCCTTGGAGGAGACCGGCCCGAGCTCATCTACCGGAAGACCGATGACATTGAGCACGCGGCCCAGCGTCGCTGTGCCCACCGGCACCGTGATGGGGCCACCCGTGTCGATCACCTTCATGCCGCGCACCATGCCCTCGGTCGATTCCATGGCAACGCAGCGCACGCGCCCTTCCCCTATGTGCTGCTGCACCTCGAGGATGACGTTGATCTCCGACGGAACGGTGAATCCCTCGCTCACCACACGGAGCGCCTCATAGATCGGAGGTATTGTCTTTTCGTCGAACTGCACGTCGACTGCGGGACCAGAGATCTGGACGACCTTGCCAAGGTTTTCCTTGCCTCTGCCAATCTCTGCGCCTCGATACTGCGCGCCCTCATCCTGACCCTCGCCCATGCCCTGCACGGTGTCGCGATGTGTCTCATTCATCTTTGCCATATCTTCCTGTCTTCACCGCATCGCCGTGCGATGCACTCCGTTCGTCTTTATAAAGCGGCAGCACCGCTCACAATCTCGATAATTTCCTTGGTGATCGCGGCCTGGCGCACGCGATTCATGGTCAGCGTGAGCGAGTCGATCATGTCGGAGGCATTGTTGGAGGCCGAATCCATCGCCGTCATGCGCGCGGCGTGCTCGGAAGCGACCGACTCCAGCATGCCGCGATAGAGCTGCGTCGCCACGAAGCGCGGCAGCAGGCTGCGCAGCATCTCTTCCGGCGGCTGCTCGTATATGTAATCAACGTCGGCCGTGCCGAACTTCTGCGCCTCTTCATCGGCCTCGTGCGTGTCCGGCTCTTCCAGGCTCACGCCCGCGCTCCGTGCTGCTTCGCCGGCGCGCTCGCGCTCCTCTTTGGAGAGCTCTTCTACCTGCGCGAACTCGTGCTCGCCGGGCTCCGCCAGCGGAACCAGCCGCTCCACCACCACGCGCTGCGAAATAACCGAGCGGAACTCGTTGAAGACCACGTATGCCGCATCGATCTCCCCGCTGACGTAGCGGTCCACTATATCCTGCCCGATCTCGGCCACCGCCTCAAAGCGCAGCTTCTCGAGCATCCCGGGATGATCGCCCGTCACTTCAATGGGCGCGGAGCGTTCGCCTCGACGGCGTACCAGCGGCTTCTCTTCAAGCTCGCTCTCAAGCGACATGCCTTCCAGTTGCTCGTTGGCAGCCTGCCGGTCGTCCTCGGCAGCATCCCGTGTCACCTTGGCCGCGGGATAGCGGCGACGGAAAAGATCACGCGCTTTGCGGCCAATGGTTTCCACATCGACGTTGCGGCCTTGCTCGCCGTTCTGCGCGGTAATGAAGCGCATTGCCGCCTTGATGATGTTCGAGTTGAACGCGCCGGCAAAACCCTTATCGCCAGAGACAACGACAAGCAGCACATTCTTTTCTTCGCGCGGCGCCAGCAGCGGATGGCGCACTTCGCCCGTCTCCGGGTTATAGACATCGATGCGGCGCATCAGAGAGCGGATGACGCTGGCCATCATCTGCGCATAGGGCCGCGCGGTCACAGCGCGCTCCTGCGCGCGGCGCAGCTTTGCTGCGGAGACCATCTTCATGGCCTTGGTGATCTGGCGCGTGTTCTTCACACTGCGGATGCGCCGTTTCAGATCGAGGACGTTTGCCATCGTTGGTTAGGCCTTTGCCGCCACTTCTTTCTGCTCTTTCTGCTGTTGATCGCCTGCCGCCTTCTTCTTATCGTCCGGCTTCTTCTCTTCCGCGTCCAGAGGCTTCACGGACGACTCCTTCAGCTTCGCCTCCTGGTGCTCCGCGACATAGTTCTCCTTGTACTCCTTGAGCGCCGCCTTGATGCGGTTCTTCAGATCGTCGTCGAGTGTCTTCTTCTCGATGATGTCCTTCAGCAACTGCGACTGGCCGGAGTCAAGATACTTGTACAAGCCCTCTTCGAAGCCGTGGATGTCCTCCACTTTCAGGTCGTCGAGATAGCCGTTGGTGCCGGCAAAGATGATGACTATCTGTTTCTCGGTGGGCAGCGGCGAGAATTGCGGCTGCTTCAGCAGCTCGGTCAGGCGCACGCCGCGGTTGAGCTGGTTCTGCGTCACCTTGTCCAGGTCGGAGCCAAACTGCGCGAAGGCCGCCAGCTCGCGATACTGCGCCAGGTCCAGCTTCAGAGTACCGGCCACCTGCCGCATGGCCTTGATCTGCGCAGCCCCGCCGACGCGGCTTACCGACAGTCCGACGTTCACCGCCGGCCGCACGCCGGAGTTGAACAAATCGGTTTCCAGATAGATCTGGCCGTCGGTGATCGAGATCACGTTGGTCGGGATATAGGCCGAGACGTCGCCGGCCTGGGTCTCGATGATGGGCAGCGCAGTCAGTGATCCGCCTCCGCGCGCATCGCTCAGCTTCGAGGAGCGCTCCAGCAGACGCGAGTGCAGATAGAACACATCGCCGGGATACGCCTCGCGTCCCGGGGGACGGCGCAGCAGCAACGAGATCTCGCGATACGCAACCGCATGTTTCGAAAGATCGTCGTAAATCACCAGCGCGTGCTTTCCGTTGTCGCGGAAGTATTCGCCGATCGCAGTTGCCGCATACGGTACCAGGTACTGCATCGGAGCAGGCTCAGAGGCCGTAGCCGCGACCACGACGGTGTAATCCATCGCGCCGTACTCTTCCAGCGTCTTCACCACCTGCGCGACAGAGGAACGCTTCTGACCGATCGCGCAGTAGACGCAGATCAGGTTGTTTTTCGCGTTGTTGATGATGGTGTCCAGCGTCACTGCGGTCTTGCCCGTCTGACGGTCTCCGATGATCAGCTCGCGCTGGCCGCGTCCGATCGGAATCATACTGTCGATGGCTTTCAGACCAGTCGCCATCGGCTCACGCACCGGCTGCCGGTCTACGACGCCGGGAGCCAGCCGCTCCACCGGATAAGGCTCCGTGTTCGCCAGCGGACCCTTGTCGTCGATCGGGTGGCCGAGCGCGTTCACCACGCGGCCCACCAGCGATTGGCCCACGCCCACGCTCATGATCTGCCCGGAGCGCTTCACCTGGTCGCCTTCGCGCAACTCGGTGTAGTCGCCCATCAGCACGGCGCCCACCTCGCTCTCATCCAGGTTCATGGCCAGACCGGCCACGCCATGGGGAAACTCGATCAGCTCGCCCGCCATGA
>DASYBN010000328.1:0-2557 GCA_036500785.1 Acidobacteriaceae bacterium | reverse complement strand
CTATCTCGTCCTCCGCAGCAAGGTGCCGCCGGAGCAGCTTGCATCGAGTGTCCTGCACACCCTGCGCGAGATCAACCCCGCACAGGCCGCCGTTCCCCTTCGCCCCGTCCAGGATTTCGTCGATCACGCCATCTCGCCGCGCCGCTTCTTTGTGCTGCTCGTCGGCACCTTTGCCGGACTCGGCCTCTTCCTCGCCGCACTCGGCATCTACGGCGTCATCTCCTACTCGGTCACACGCCAGACGCTCGAGATCGGTATCCGCATGGCGCTCGGCGCCAGCGCCCTGCGCGTGCAGTTCGGCGTCATCTTCCGCACCATGCGCCTTGCGCTCATCGGCGTTGCCGTCGGAGCGGTAGCCTCGCTCATCGTGGCATCACTCATCTCGGCGATGCTCTTCAACACCGCGCCCACCGATCCCTCCACCTTCGCCGCCATGGTCGCATTGCTCATCATCGTCGCGCTCCTCGCCGGCTACATTCCCGCGCGCCGCGCCTCACGCGTGAACCCCATGGTCGCCCTCCGCGGCAACTAGTGCTCTGCGGCTCGCTATTCGTAGATTGCCGGAACCGGCGATGGCCCGCGCCCGTACTAGCCTCCAGCGTGTGCTGCATCAGAGGGGCGACCATGAACCATACCGATTTGACGGAGAACAACCTCCGCCGTGTTTCCGCGTCGCCCATCATTACGTCACTGCCATGGTGGCTTATCGCGATCGTCATCGTTGGTTCGGCGCTCATGATCGCCGGCGCATGTTTCGCGTTCCTGCGACCTGAGATGTTGCTCTCGCCCGGCCAGCCGATAACCGAGGGCGTTCGCGTCTATGCCGGATATCTCGTCTCCCGCAATCTCGCCCTCAGCCTGATGCTGTTGGCGGCCCTCGCGCTGCGAGCACGGGCAGCGTTGAGCACTCTCATGCTGCTCTATGCCTTCATTCAACTCCTGGATGTGGGCAACGACGCGCTCGAAGGCCGATGGGGGATTGTTCCCGCAATCGTGATTCTCGGTTTGCTGTTTCTCCTTGGCGCTGCCCGCCTTTCCGGACATTCTTTCTGGAGCGCCAAGGCCTGGCGACAAGCATCCTGAACTCAACCAGGAAATCGTACTTCCGTGTGAGCGTCCACTCCGCCGCTGGGCAATCGCGGCACGCATCCCGTCGCTGCTAACCTGCCATGCAGAAAGCACTGCGACAGTCATCATGAAGCGCCCTCCCGCATCTCTCCTTTTCGTGCTCTCCGTTCCACCGGCGCTCGCGGCAGCAACCAATCCCGCCGCGTATCAGGACGGCGTTCTCACCAAAATCCGAACCACAGTCGTCGGCAACTCCTGCTCCACCTCGACCCAGTCTGACGCCGCCACCTACGGCAACACAGCGCGCAGAACACTCGACGCGTCGGCCCGCTGTTCCGACATCCACGGCGCCGTTTACACCGTCCAGGTGGGTGACACTGAATACGAACTGACTCCGGACCACTCGCGCATCGCCAGAGCTTCGTCATACCTGCCGCTCAGCGCAACGCTCCTGAAACAAAGCAGCCTCGCCAATCACCTGCCCGGCACCGCAGTGAGGCTCCGTCGCGACCATGACGGATTCCTCGTGCAAGTAGGCAAGCGAGAGTCGCACTACCGCATCTTCACCCCACGCTAAATTGTCATCCTGAGCGAAGCGAAGGACCTGTAGTTGCTGACTTGCTGACTCCCCGACTTGCTGTACCTTATTCCCAATGCCTCCATACGACTTCGAAATCGGCAACGTCGCGGTCGGCCGCGGCCAGCTCTTCCTCATCGCCGGCCCCTGTGTCATCGAAAGCGAGCAGCACGCCCGCTTCATTGCCGACGCCATCCAACGCATCGCCGGCGATCTCGGCGTGCCGCTCATCTTCAAGGCGTCCTACGACAAGGCCAACCGCACCTCGGTTTCGAGCTTCCGCGGTCCCGGCCTCGCCGAAGGCACCCGCATCCTGCGCCGCATTGCCGAGGACACCCACCTCCCCGTCCTCACCGACGTACACGAGCCCGCGCACTGCGCCCCGGTCGCCGAAGCCTGCGACGTCTTGCAGATCCCTGCCTTCCTCTGCCGCCAGACTGACCTGCTCGTCGCCGCCGGAAAGACCGGGCGCGCCATCAACGTGAAGAAGGGCCAGTTTGTTGCCCCCGAGGACATGCGCCACGCCGTCGAAAAGATCCGCTCCACCGGCAACACCCGCGTCTCACTCACCGAGCGCGGCGCGAGCTTCGGGTATCACAACCTCGTCGTCGACATGCGCTCGCTCCCCATCATGCGCGCGCTCGCGCCGGTCGTCTTCGATGGCACCCACTCCGTCCAGACGCCCTCTGCCGCTAACGGCGTCTCCGGCGGCCAGCCTGAGTTCATCCCTGTCCTCGCACGCGCCGCCGTCGCCGCCGGCATCGACGGCATCTTTCTCGAAGTGCACAACGATCCTGCCAACGCCAAATCCGATGGCGCCAACGCCCTCCACCTCGACCGCCTCAAGCCGTTGTTGCAACAACTTCTTGCCATTCACGCTGCCGCAATATAAGTGCGGTTTCTCTCGCACAT
>DASYBN010000327.1:0-2251 GCA_036500785.1 Acidobacteriaceae bacterium | reverse complement strand
ACCACCGCGCATGCTCTTTCCTCCGCCCGAAAATTCTATCTGTTGCCGATGTGCTTCTTACGGCACCCGGTTCTCGCACGAATCCACGGCGGTCCGCGATACCCTCAAGTACGCGATGCAACCTGGAATCTCAACGCACATCTTTCTGCCGCAGCCTCTCACGCCCGCGCTGCTCGACACTCTTCGCTCCGCGGGCGCCGAGGCGATCGAGATCTTTGCCTCGCGCCATCACTTCGACTACACCGACCGCAGCGCCGTCCGCGACATCGCGACCTGGTTCCGCTCCAACGCGGTCACACCCACGCTGCACATGCCTCTGTTCGCCGCAGACGACGAGTCCGCGTGGAGCCGCCACACCGCGGCCTCACTCAATCTGATCCACACGCAGAAGGCGTTGCGCATCGCGGCGATGGACGAGGTGAAGCGCGCGCTCGAGGCCGCCGAGCAGATTCCGATCAAGTCCTGCGTGCTGCACCTCGGCTCAAAGGACGATGTCTGGGACACGCGCGCGCTCGACGACTCGCTGACCGCGATCGAGCACCTGAAGGCCTTCGCCGGCCCGCTGGGCGTGAAGCTGCTGCTCGAAAACCTGACAAACGCCGTTGCCACGCCCGAGCACCTGGTCGAGATCGTTACGGTGGGCCACTTCTCGACGGTTGGATTTTGTCTGGACCTCGGCCACGCGCATCTCGCCGAAGGGACGCCGGAGACGCGCGACAGACCGCGCAAGACTGGCATCGATCTCGCGTTCGAAGCGTTCAGTTCGCTGCCCGATCGCCTGCTCGAACTCCATGTCCACGACAACCATGGCGCGGACTCCGGCAGCGGCAAGGACGAGCACCTCTGGCCCGGCGACGGCAGCATCGACTTCAAAGCCGTTGACGCACACATCGCCGCGCTGAAGACGAAGCCCATCGGGATGCTGGAGATCGCGTACGACATCACGCCCGATCAGGCGGAGGTCGTGCGGCGTGGCACGCGCGCGTGCGAGATCATGCGCGAGCTGTAGAGATGAGCCAGCGCACGGCTGAAGCAGGAGGCGGTCGTCGGTTGATTGTTGCCGTCGTTCTTGTGAACGTCACTCTTACTGCACTGTCGTGGACGGTATGGTTCGGAGGCAACGCGGGCAAGGTTGGATTCGCTGACCGGATCTTCGGCAACGCGCGGCTCGGAGGCTTCAGGGCAGACGTCGTTTGGCTGGTGCTCTCGACGTTGGGACTTGCGTTTGGATTCTTCCATTCCCTGTCCCGCGCCAGCCGGGATCGAGAGGCCAGGCTGAACGCGCTTCTCTGCTGTGCCGGCGTGATCGCATTCGTCCTGTTCCTGTATCACTCCGTCACGGCGGGTGTCCTCGATTTCGGGTAGCTGCTTAGAGACCAGACATTCTCGGAAGCCGTGCCCTAGTAGACTTAAGCTCGTCATGAGCGAAGTCGAAACTGCAGCAACATCCCCCGTTCTCACCACCATTGCCGATCTCAAGCACCGCATCGGGCAGCCGGTCACGCTTCGCGGTTGGCTGTACAACCTGCGCAGCTCCGGCAAGCTGCTCTTTCCCACCTTCCGCGACGGCACCGGAACCGTGCAGGGCGTTGTGCCCAAAGCAGCCGTTCCGGAGCAGGTCTTCGAGACGCTCAAGAATCTCACGCTGGAGTCTTCGCTCACCGTCACCGGCACCGTGCGCGAGGACTCGCGCGCTCCTTCCGGTGTCGAGCTCGACGTGCAGGACGTCGCAGTCACCCAGCGCATCTCCGAGGAGACTCCGTATCCCATCTCGCGCAAGGAACACGGCGTCGACTTCCTCATGGAGAACCGGCACCTGTGGCTGCGCACGCCGCGGCAGTCGGCCATTCTGCGCGTGCGCGCGGCGATTATGCGCGCGGCAGCGGAATACTTTGACGTCAATGGATTCATTCGCACCGATCCGCCCATTCTGACGCCGAACGCCTGCGAGGGTACCTCCGAGCTCTTCCAGATGAAGTACTTCGACGACGAGATGGCCTACCTGACGCAGTCCGGGCAGCTCTACGTCGAGGCGACCGCGCTCGCACTGGGCAAGGTCTATAGCTTTGGGCCAACCTTTCGCGCGGAAAAATCCAAGACTCGCCGCCACCTCACCGAGTTCTGGATGATCGAGCCGGAGGTCGCCTACATGGGCCTCGATGGGCTGATGGATCTCGCCGACGCCTTCCTCACGCATATCGTTACGCGCGTCCTCGAGTCCCATCGCGGGGACCTGCAGGTCATCGGCCGC
>DASYBN010000326.1:0-7456 GCA_036500785.1 Acidobacteriaceae bacterium | reverse complement strand
CGCGCCATCGAGATCGGACGCAAGCTGCTCGAACGCGAAGCGCGCAAGTACAAGGTCTCGCTCCAGAAGTTCGGCACGCCCGAGTTCGACCGCATTGCGCACGACTACGGTCTCCACGGCGAACAGGATCTCCTCGCCGGCATCGGCTTCGGCAAGTACTCCACGCGTCAAGTCCTCAACAAACTAGAGCCCGGCAGCGCGGTCGATACCAAGGAGCCCGCGCACGAGCCCGGACCCGTCGCCGACACGCTCGCCCACATGAGCGAGGCCGTCAAGCGCGTCTTCTTCGGCAAAGGCTCCGAGTCGCTCCAGGTCGAAGGCCAGGACGACCTCCTCGTCTACCGCGCGCGATGTTGCAATCCCATCCGGGGCGAAGAGATCGTCGGCTACGTCACCCGCGGCAAGGGCGTTGCCGTGCACGCGCGCAGCTGCCCCAACGTGCAGAACCTGCTCTACGAGGCCGACCGCCGCATCGAGGTTGAGTGGTCCGAGGCGCTGGGCAACAGCAAAGATGCCTCCGGCCCCAAGCCTACTACCTATCCCGTCAAGCTGAGCCTTATGGTCGAGGACCGCTCCGGGCTCCTCAAAGAGTTCGCGGCCATCATCTCCGAGGACGGCACCAACATTCGCAGCGTCGAGACGCGTCCCGCCTCCGACGGCTCCGTCCACGTCGACTTCGTCATCGAAACCGTCGACCTGCGCCACCTCACGCGCCTGCAGCAAAACCTCCGCAAGGTCCCCGGCGTGCGCGATGTGCATCGCGTGCAGAAGATTTAGCACGCAAGTGCTACTCATTCTGTCGCATTACGCGGCATACTGTTGTGGCATCTTGCAGCAATGGGCATCAACATCCAGCGAGGCCACTTCCCCCATGTATCAAATCCGCCGTGTGCTCTGTCTGACTGCGTTGGCAGTTGCAGCTTCCACTCTCTCCGCCCAGCAATGTAAAGCGCCGGCCAACAAGCAGTGGATCGCTGCCCACCTTAGCCCCACGCAGCAGGAGACAGTCAACTGCCTCGTGCAGCTCAACATGCTGCCGGATGGGGCGTGGCGCATGCACGAAGGTGACCTCCCTCACGGCGAATCCCCCACACTCGACGACCACTCCTGGCCCATCGCCAAAGCTCCCTCCACCGCCGGCAAGGACGCCGTCTGGTTCCGCCAGCGCATCACCATTCCCAAGACGCTAAACGGCTACGACCTCACCGGTGTCGACATCAGCTTCCAGTTCGTCGCCTGGGCCAATGGTCCAATGCCGGAGATCATTTACTTCGATGGCCGCCGCGTCGCGCTCGGCGAAGACCTCGAGCAGATTCCGCTCTTCGATCACGCCAAACCGGGCCAGTCCATCCTCGTCGCTGTGAAACTAATGCCCACCGTGGACGATAAGCACTTCCAGGGCGCGCAGATGAGCATCAGCTTTTCTGCAAACCGCCCCAACCCGCTGGACCTCGCGACCGAGATCGTCTCCGCCGCCAATCTTCTTCCCGTCCTTTCGCCGAACGCCTCCGCGGACACCGCGACTCTGAATAAGGCGATCGGCCAAGTGAACCTCCACGCACTCACCGCCGCTCAGCAGGCGCAGTTCGATGCCTCTCTTCACGCAGCGCAGTCAACGCTACTTACACTGAATCCGCTGCTCAAACAGGCCAACTACCACCTCACCGGCAACTCGCATATCGACGCCGCCTGGCTCTGGCCGTGGACCGAAACCGTCGACACCGTCAAGCGCACCTTCTCGAGCGCCGTGCAGCTGATGAACGAGTACCCCACCTACACCTACACGCAGTCCGCCGCTGCCTACAGCCAGTGGATGGCCGACAAGTATCCCGAGCTCAACGCGCAGATCGCCAAGCGCGTGAACGAAGGCCGCTGGGAGCTCGTCGGCGGCATGTGGCTCGAACCCGACCTCAACATGCCGGACGGCGAGTCGCAGGTGCGTCAGTTGCTCGTCGGCCAGGCCGCGTTCCAGAAGATCTACGGCCACATCGCCTACATCGGTTGGAACCCCGACTCCTTCGGCTACAACTGGCAACTCCCGCAGATCTACAAGCGCTCCGGCATCGACTACTTCGTCACGCAGAAGATGGCGTGGAATGACACCAATCCGCTTCCGCTGAAGCTCTTCTGGTGGGAGTCGCCCGACGGCAGCAAGGTCCTCACCTACTTCCCGCACGACTACGCGAACTCCAACGTCGACCCCGCCCGGCTGTCCAAAGACCTCGCCACCGCAGCCCAGCAGGCCCCCGGCATGAAGGACATGATGGACCTCTTCGGCGTCGGCGACCACGGCGGCGGCCCCACCCGCACCATGCTCGACCAGGGCCTCCACTGGATGCAGCCCAACATGGTTGGCGCGACAGAAGAGTTCGGCACCGCGCTTCCTTACTTCCACCACATCGAGAAAGAGCTCGCGCCCGATTCACCAACCTGGAACTACAGCACACTCGCCGCCGGAAACAACACCCTGCCTGCGCCGCCGGCCGGTGAGATCAGCGTCCCGACGTGGAAGGACGAGCTCTATCTCGAGTACCACCGCGGCGTCTTCACCACGCAAGCCGCTCACAAGCGCAACATGCGCAACGCCGAGGAGGAGATGCTCAACGCCGAGAAGCTCGCCTCGCTCGCCTGGCTCGACGGCAACAACTACCCCGCAACCGAGCTGAACGACGCCTGGAAGCACGTGCTCTTCAACCAGTTCCACGATCTCGCCGCCGGCTCCGGCATCGGCATCATCTACAAGGAAGCCCAGAAGGACTACGACCAGGTTCGCTGGGCCACCAACGAGATCTCCGCAAACTCCATCAAGACGCTCACCGCACGCATCAACACCGCAGGCAAGGGCCAGCCGGTCCTCGTCTTCAATCCGCTCGCGTGGGACCGCGGCGGCGTCGCCGAAGTCACTGTGCAGATGCCGCAAGGCATCGATACCATCTCGCTCGAGGATGAGCACGGCCTCGTCGTTCCCTCGCAAATTCTCTCCAGCGATCTTCCCACCCACACCTTCCATCTGCTCTTCAAGATCGATCACGTGCCGTCGCTCGGCTACACCGTCCTCCGCGCCGTCGACGGCCAGCACGAGTTCCACTCCGACCTCACCAGCGCCGGTGACACGCTCGAGAACTCCGAGCTTCGCATCACCGTCGATCCGAAGACCGGATGCATCACCTCAATGCTTGAGAAGCGCAGCAACTTCGAAGCGCTCGCTCCGAACTCCTGCGGCAACGAGCTCCAGGCCTTCGTCGATAAGCCGAAGAACTACGACGCCTGGAACATCGATCCCGGCACACTCGACGCCGCTCCAACACTCCTTCACGATGTCGACGAAGTGAAGATGGTCGAAACCGGCCCGCTTCGTTCCGTGCTCCGCGTCACGCGCACCTGGAACAAGTCGAAGTTCACCCAGGACCTAATCCTCTACGCCGGCTCCAATCAGCTCCTCGTCCACAACAACTTCGACTGGCACGAGCAGCACATCCTGCTCAAAGCCGCGTTCCCGCTCGCCGCGACCAACAAATCTGCGACGTACGAGATTCCCTACGGCACCATCCAGCGCCCCACCACTCGCAACAACAGCTTCGAGAAGGCTCGGTTTGAAGTCCCCGCACTCCGCTGGGCGGACGAAGGCGACGCCACGCATGGCCTGAGCTTCCTCAACAACTCGAAGTACGGTTATGACGCGGTAGGAAATGTCCTCCGCCTCTCCTTGCTGCGCGGTCCCACATGGCCCGACCCCGACGCCGATCAGGGCACACAGGTCTTCGACTACGCGATCTATCCGCACCCTGGTACATGGCAAACCGCCGGCACCATGGCTCGCGGCTGGGAGTTCAACTACCAGCTTCACGCCATGCAGGTGCCCGAACATGACGGCACGCTTCCGCCGTCGCATTCCTTCTTCGGCATCGACGGAACGCACGTCACACTCACCGCTCTCAAGAAGGCAGAGGACTCGAACGCACTCATCGCTCGCTTCTACGAGTGGGCCGGCGAGCCCGACCAGGTCACGCTCACACTCCCGCCCGGCGCGAAATCCGCCACGCTCACCAACCTGATGGAGAAGCCCGAAGGCGCCGCTCTCAGCATCAGCAACGACAAGGTCACTGTTCCAGTCGCTCCGTATCAGATCCAGACCGTACGCATCGACTACTGACGCCGCTGCAACCAAACAGAAAAGGACCGCGCCTAGCGGTCCTTTTCTATGCTCTCCTTCTAGCTATCCAACCGGCGGCACGTTGATCTTTTGCCCAGCCTGTATATGGTCCGGGTTTGAGATGTTGTTTGCCTTCGCGATCTCGTTGTACTTATTCGGGTCGCCGTAAAACAGCTTCGACACCTTCGACAGATTATCGCCAGGCTTGATCGTGTACGGCTGGGAATCGCCCCCGGTAGTCGCAATCTGATGCTCCAGATCGGTGTAGTTCGGATCCACCTGCTTGATCACATCCCACACACGGTTTGCCACAACCTTCGACGGCACCTCGCCCTTTAGAACCAGCTTGTCACCGTCCAGTGATGTGCCATCCACCTTCGCCCCGTAGGGCTCGAACTCCTGGATCGTCTGGATCACAGGAGCGTACTTCTGCTGCAACGCATTCAGATCGGCCATGCTTCACTCCCTGCGAGCGCACTCGCACCCACTTGGATGCGCGTTAATAAGCTCGCCGACTGTGCGAATCCGATCCCTCAGCTAAGCACGCCTGTTTTCTTCGCGATCGCGGTCAGTGTCTCGAGCGCCCGATCGATCTGATCACGACTATGCTCGCTGGTCATGATGCAACGCACGCGTGCCTTGCCTTCGGGCACGGTTGGAAACGCAATCCCGGTCGCCATCACGCCGCGTTCAAACAAAGCGCGGCTGAACTCCATCGTCTTTCTTCCGTCGCCAATGATGATCGGCGTAATCGGCGTCTCGCTCGCCGGCGTTGTTCGTCCACCAATATCAAACCCCGCTGACCGCAGTTGCTCCTGAAAATAGCGCGTGTTCGCCCACAGCCGGTCAATGCGCTCCGGCTCCTGCTCCAGAATGTCGAACGCCGTAATGCACGCTGCCGCGACCGCCGGCGGATGCGACGTCGAAAACAGAAACGGCCGCGCGCGGTGATAAAGATAGTCAATCAGATCGCGGGATCCGCACACATAGCCGCCCAGCACGCCGATCGCCTTCGACAGTGTCCCGACCTGCACATCGACGCGTTGCGTGCAGTGAAAGTGATCCACACTGCCGCGCCCGTTGCGTCCCAGCACGCCCGATGCATGCGCATCATCCACCATCATGATCGCGCCGTATCTCTCGCATAAATCGCACAGCGCGGCTACCGGCCCAATATCGCCATCCATCGAGAACACGCCATCCGTGATCACCAGTTTGCGCCCTGGCTCGTTCGCAATCTCCTGCAACAACTGCTCGCAGTGCGCCACATCCTTATGCCGGAAGACCTTGATCTTCGCCCGCGACAGCCGCGCTCCGTCGATGATGCTTGCATGATTCAGCTCGTCGGAGAGGATGAAATCTTCCTTGCCCAGAATCGACGACACAGTCCCCGCATTCGCCGTGAATCCCGATTGAAAGACGACGCACGCCTCCACACCCTTGAACGCCGCGATCTTCTCCTCGAGCTCCATATGGATCTTCATCGTGCCGGCGATCGTCCGCACCGCGCCCGACCCGACGCCGTACTCCTTCGTCGCGGAGATCGCCGCTTCACGCAGCCGCGCATCGTTGCACAACCCGAGATAGTTGTTTGAGGCAAGATTGATCACCTCGCGACCATCGTAGTGACACACCGGCGCCTGTTGATCATCCAGCACACGCAGACGGAAGTACGTTCCCTGCGCGCGCAACGCATCAAGTTGAGCAGTCAGATGAGCAAGTTGTGGACGCTTTGCCTTGGCTTCAAAAGCAGCAGAGAGAGTTCCCATAGCTCCTTGATGCTAAACCTTTCCAGCTCAGTGAGGCAGCGGAAGCACATCTCATCCGCATCACATCCTTCGGCGAAGTCTGAACCTTCAGAGCATTGACTTCTGACGCAGCCGTCTGCTGCATGGCTCTCGCCCGACGGTGTTTGAAAGGAGAACATCGATGAACAAGGGACTCCGAGGTTCACTCATCGCGGCAACTTTCGTCGCCCTTTTCGCAGCGTTCGCTGGCTGCGAGAGCGATCAGCAAAAGGCAGTGGATCAGGCCAAAGCGCAAGCCGCCTCCACCCAGACGCCGCAGCAGGTCCAGTATGTCGATCACAACGGCAACACAGTCACAACCACAGTCGAACCTGCTCCCGCCGGGCAACGGCCACAGGTCTCGACGACCGTAACGCCGCCGCCGCCCGGACCCAAGCCGCAGTCGACAAAACCGGTCGTCGTGCCCCTCGGCGCTGCGCCGGGCGCGCCCGCACCGTCTCAATCCGCGTATGGTCCGAACGCACCGCAGCCTGGCTATGAACCCAATGGCCCGCAGACTCAACCCGGCGTTTCACCGCCTCCGCCCAATGGCGCTGCTCCTGCGCAAACCGGCCCCGCTCCGGCCTACAACCTCACCGTTCCCGCCGGCACTGAACTCGCTGTTCGCGTGAACGAGCGCATCGACGTCAAACACGCTGTTCCCGGCGAACACTTCAGCGGTGAGATCGTCGAACCCGTCACGCGCGACGGATCCGTGCTCATCCCCCGCGGCACTCCCGTTCGCGGACGCATCGACGAAGCCCACCGCCGCGGCCACTTCAAAGGGCGGTCCGTGCTCGAACTGCGCCTCGTCTCCATGACGCTGAACGGCTACGAGTACGGCCTCGACACGCATGACACTGTCCGCACCAAGAAAGGCAAAGGCAAGCGCAGCGCCGGGTTCATCGGCGGTCTCACCGGAGCCGGCATGCTGATCGGAGGCATCGCGTCCGGCGGAGTCGGGCTTGCAATCGGCGGAGCCTCGGGCGCAGGTGCCGGCACGCTTCTCGCCGGAGCCACCGGCAATCGCGACATCGTGATCCCTGCTGAAAGCATCGTGCACTTCCGCCTCGCCGATCAGCTCGTCGTTCAAAATCCGTAGTCGCTCTCGATCGAGGGCCTCGCTACGGCAGGCCCTCAACTTCTTCGATCAACGGCGGCCGCTGATCGAAGTCCGAGTACCGGATCCACGTGGGCCTCACAACAAAGTGTGTAATCCCTGGCCATTCCAGATGCGCGCGGCACTCCGGCCAGGCGGCGAAGTATGCCTCAAAATACCGGCTTCGCTCCTGATCGTGCAGCTCAAACGCCGTGCCTTCGAGCTGCACGGTCTGCTCACCTTCCCCGATCACCAACGAGCACGCAGGGTTTCGTGTGAGGTTCGCGTACTTCCGCGTCGAGCTCAGCGTATCGAAGATGATCTCCAGCTCCGGCATGATCGCAATTCCAACGATCGCCGACTGCGGCACTCCGCCTGCCGAGACACTCGACACAACGCCATACCTGTAATGCTGCG
>DASYBN010000325.1:0-9041 GCA_036500785.1 Acidobacteriaceae bacterium | reverse complement strand
GTCGAAAAGCAAAGGCAACATCGTCCGCACGGAAACCATCCTCGAGGCCTTCGGCGAGCACGTCTACGCCAAGCAATTCCCCGAGAGCACCAAGCGCGAGCGCGATCTCTTTGCCACGGACGTCCTCCGCTACTTCCTGCTCCGCGAAATCCCCTTCGGACAGGACGGCAGCTTCAGCTTCGATGCTCTCGTGACGCGCTACAACGCCGATCTGGCGAATGGCTACGGGAATCTTGTCAGCCGCACTTTGGCGATGATTGAAAGGTATTTCGGAGGAGCCCTTCCCGACAGAATTTCGAAGGAAAGCCTCACGATGATCATGGCCCCGCTCTACACGCAGGAGTCCGAAGAGGGTGAGTTCGACAGCAACCTTAACCGGGCACTGGATGAAATATTTCTCGGGTGCATCACCGATACGGACCGGTTCGTTACCGCATCGGCTCCCTGGAAAGTGGCCGCCTCCAAGACTGAGCAATCCCGGGACCAGCTCGCTGGGATTCTGTACTCGGCGGCTGAAGCGATCCGAATGATCACGGCGCTGCTCTATCCGGTTCTTCCCTACTCCACCGCCCGCGTCTGGGGCCAACTCGGCCTCGGCGACATCGAACTCGCCGCGAAATCCGGCGAACTGAACAATCTCGAATGGGGCGGCCTCAAGCCCGGCACGAAACTCGGTCCGCTCGCCCCCATCTTCCCCCGCGCACCCAAGGAACTCGCAGACATCATGGCCGACATCGAAGAGAAGAACGCAACCGCAACCCAGAGCTCTCAACCCGCAGCAGAACCGGCAACACAAGCCGTGCCGCAGAACGACCCCAACCCTCCCGGCGGAGCGCCCGCGCTCGTGCCGCCCAGCGAAGAGACCGCCAAGCCCCAACCGATCGGCATCGACGACTTCGCAAAGATCGAACTCCGCGTCGCGCAGATCCTCGTCGCCGAGCGCATCCCGAAAGCCGACAAGCTTCTCCGCCTCGAGGTCGACCTCGGCTATGAGAAGCGCCAGATCCTCTCCGGCATCGCCGAGTGGTACGCGCCCGAGGACCTCATCGGCCGCCGCATCATCGTCATCACCAACCTTGCGCCCCGCAAGATGCGCGGCCTTGAGTCGCACGGCATGCTGCTCGCCGGCTCCGAGAACGAGAGTTCCAAGCCAATCCTCGCGACGATGGCCGATGACGTCCCGCTCGGCACACGCCTCAAGTAGGCGCCGCACCTGTTATCGCTCGTCTTCTGGACCCTCAGCCCTGGACCTCGGCCCTCGTTCTTACAGCTGTCCGTGGCTGATTGAGACAACGAAGTACAGCGCCGGCGTGTCGCCGACGTTCTTCATGCCGTGCATCTCGTTCGATGCCGTGTAGACAATATCGCCGGGCCCGCAGGGCTCCGGCTTGCCGTCGTTGTAGAACTCGAGCTTGCCTTCGCGAATCAGCACGAACTCCGTGTTGCGGTGCTTGTGCGGCGGATGCGGCATCTGCCCCGCGGGCAGCATCGTCTCATGCACCTCGACGAACTCGCCGGTGGGCAACGTGCCATGCATCACCTGTCGCCCCCATCCGCCATTCGCATAATGATTCACCTTCATCTCGTCGAAGCGGAAGACGCGCGACTGCGTCATGTCGACCGTATCCGCGGCAGATCCCGCGTGCTCCTCACCTGTCTGCGCCTGCGCGAGCAAGCCTCCCAGCAAAGCCAACGCTCCCGCGCCCAGACAGACTTCCCTGCGATTCATTGCACTCATTCGATCATTCTCCTTTGAATCCTCAACGAGCGGACGTCGCATCAATCGGCGACAGGACAGCATCGGAGGAATGCTACGCTGCGGGGTCCGCGGCGCTCAACAGAGAGCCTCACGCTCCGAGCCCGAGCGAGCGCAGCACGCGATCGTTGACCCCCCGCAGATACGCGAGGTTCTCCGCGATCGCTTGCTCGCTGTCGCAGAAGGGATGCGGCGCGGCCTCGAAGGTGACGTCCACAACTCCGTCGGCAGCGAGCTCTGCCCAGACGAGGATCACCGGAATGCGCATCCGTGCGGTGAGCCGCAACGGATTGGTGAAGAGCTCGCCGCCGAACTCGCTATCTGCAAGGCAGACGACTGACGTGCCCCGCAGCAGCAGCGTTCGCATGCGCGCGAGCACCTGCCCGCTGGCAGGAACTGCCGCGATGCGCTTGTCCATTCCTGCGACAACGTAGCGCTCCCCATTTATCAATCTGCCGGGATCCGCGACGGGCACAGGCACGGGATAACCGATCTCCATGACAACACGCAGCGGAACGTCGAGCATCGGAAGATGGCTCGTGTAATAAAGCACCGGACCGGGCACAGCGTAGCGGTCCAGCACGTCGCGGCCATGCAGCCGCCAGGGCACGGGAAAGGCGCCGTGGAAGGTGAGCTCACGCAGCCAATGGTCGCGCATCATCGCCTGGGTGAGCGCACCATCGCCGCCCAGCGCGGTGGTCAGGCGGCCCTGCCAGCGGCTCGCGGCCAGCGCGAACCGGAAACGCATGCTCGCGGGGATAATTGCCGAAGCAAGCCGCGCCTGCCGCGAGAGCGGCATCTGGCGCTTGAGCGCATCAACGAATCTGGGCCTGTGTACACGCAAAGGGCTGCCTGCACTCACCTGTAGTGAAGCGCTCTTGGACGAAACCAGCTTGCTGAGGCGCTGAAGGGAGATTGTACGCCAGCCGCTGATTTCCACGCCGCTATTGAACCGTTTGAGCAATTCGCGCATCCTAAAGCGGCGATGTGGGTGGATTCACACTGTCATCTGGATAGCTATGATGACCTGCCGCAGGTCCTGGAGAACGCCCGGGCTGCGCAGGTTGAGCGGCTGCTTGCCATCGGAATCGGCGACGGGCCACACGAGATGCACCGGGCGCTGGAGCTGGCAAACCAGCACGCGCAGATTCTGGCTACGGCGGGAATTCATCCTCAGGAGGCGCATCAGGCCGCACCGGGTGCGCTCGCAAAACTCCGCGAGTTAGCGGCCGATCCGTGCTGCATCGCAGTGGGCGAGATCGGCTTGGACTACTATCACGTGGACAATCCGGAGATCGAAACGCAAAAGGCCGCATTCATCGCTCAGATGCAGATCGCGGCCCAGGCGCGCAAACTCATCACGATTCACTGCCGCACCGCCGAGCTTGCCACGCCCGCAGCCAAGGCGAAGTTCGGGCCGGCCGACGCATGGGAGGACCTGCTCGCGCTCATCGCCGAACACTGGATGCCGACTGGGCTGCCGGGCATTATGCACTGCTTCTCCGGCAACCAGCAGCAGGCAGAGCGATCGCTGGCCGCCGGGTTCTATCTGTCGTTCGCTGGCAATGTGACGTACGCGAAATCTGCCGTCATCCAGGCAGTCGCGCGCTCGGCTCCGGCAGACCGCATCCTGGTGGAGACCGACGCGCCTTTCCTTTCGCCGGGCGCTCTGCGCGGCAAGCGCAACGAGCCGGCCAACGTAGCGCTCACCGGCGAGTTTGTCGCGGATCTGCGCGGAGTCTCTGCCGCCGATTTTGCACGACAGACCACCTCCAACTTCTATGCACTGTTCCCTTCTGCACGCGACGCGGCATAATAGCCTTCGCAGATATAGATATTCGAGGATAGAAAATTATGCCAGCCGATCAGAGTTTCGACGTTGTAAGCAAGGTGGACATTCAGGAGGTCAAGAACGCCATTGACCAGGCGACCAAAGAGGTGAACGCCCGCTTCGATCTCAAGAACTCGAAGTCGACGATTGCGCTCGAGGGCAACGACACCGTTCAACTCGCCAGCCAGGACGAGTACACGCTGAAGGCAGTCATCGACATCCTGCAGCAGAAGATGGTGAAACGCAACGTTCCGCTAAAGAATCTGGAGTACGAGAAGGTCGAGTCTGCGGCGGGCTCCTCTGTGCGACAAAAGATAAAGCTGAAGCAGGGCATCGCCTCCGAGGTTGCGAAGAAGATCGTCGCCGCCATCAAGGATTCGAAGAAGAAGGCACAGGCCAGCATTCAGGGCGATACGGTTCGTGTGAGCTCGAAGGACCGCGACACGCTGCAGGAAATTATGGCCATGCTGCGCGGCAAAGATATGGGCGTCGACCTTCAGTTCACAAACTTTCGCTCGAGCTGATCTCGCGCCATCGAACTGAACTTTGCTCGCGGCCCGATACCACCCCATCGCTCACCTGCTACTCTGATGACACAGTGAGTCCTATCTCCATTGCGACCGCGACCGAGGTCTTTGACCTGTTGCGCGACGACCTCGCCGCCGTCGAGCGAGAGTTCGCCCGCCAATCGGATTCATCGGTCCGCGTCGTTACCGAGATCGCGACGTATCTGATCGCCGGCGGCGGCAAGCGCATTCGGCCAATGATGCTTCTGCTCGCCGCGAAAGCGCTCGGCTGCGAAGGCGAGTCGCGCATTCGCATGGGCGCGGTGGTGGAGATGCTGCATACCGCCACGCTGGTGCACGACGACATCATCGACGAGGCCGACACGCGCCGCGGCCGGCCGTCTTCCAATACAACCTGGGGCAATGCGAAGTGCGTTCTTGCTGGCGACTGGCTCTACATGCAGTCGTTTCAGGCGGCGCTCGCCGAGCGCAACTTCCACATCCTCGACCTGCTGATCTCGCTCACGCAGCAGATGGTCGAGGGCGAGTTGCTGCAGATGGAGAAGCTCGGCCACCTGATTAACGAGGAAGAGTACTTCGACCTCATCTATCGGAAGACTGCGTGCCTCTTCAAAGTGTCGATGCAGCTCGGAGCCGTGCTTGCCGCGAACGACGCGGCCACGGAGGAGACTCCGTTCGAAGAGGCGCTGGGCGAGTACGGCCGGAATCTCGGCCTCGCGTTTCAAATTGTGGATGACGTGCTCGACCTCACGGCCGATGAGGACCGCCTGGGCAAGCCTGCGGCCTCCGACCTGCGCGAGGGCAAGGCGACCCTCGCGGTCATCCACGCGCTCGAGCGCGGCACAGGAGCCGATCGCGAGGCGATTCGCACAGTGCTCGCGGAGCGCCGCTTCGCCAGCGTCACCCATGCAGAAATTCTCGAGATTCTGCGCCGCCACGAGTCGCTCTCCTACGCGATGGACACGGCATGCGCCTACGCTGAAGCCGCGCGCCAGTCCATCGCCGAGCTGCCGGAGAGCGATTACAAGCGAGCACTGCTCTGGGTTCCAGGCTTCGTCACCAGCCGCGACCGCTAGAGATTGAGTCCTTCCGCCCACCGCGGTTTCGGCGCAAACCAACTAATACCCTGATGGTCCTTGATGGCAATGACTCGATGACCCTCCGAACTGGAGTTGTCGAACAAAGCCGCTTCGTCAGCAAGCTGCAATGCCGACTTCAGATTAGCCAAGCTACGCGGGTATCGGCGGCGTTGGTCGTGTTCAGGAACATCATGGCCCCCTTTCAGAACCCGATCCCTGATCCGCTGAACGTTGATTTCGACCAATTCCGTTCCCACATAGATCAAACGGACTTTGTAGCCGAGCGAATGTGCCCTTTCCATCATTCTCAGGTAGGTGCTGCCCGACAAGGTAGTCTCTACAAGAAAGGTCTCTTGCCTACCCAGCAACTGCTCACACATCCGCAGAATCGCTCGTCCCGCATCAATTGGTGAACTGGCGCCAATCCCGGCGACATTAGCCGCTTTTAGAACAGCATCGGGGTCCAACACTGGATGATCCTGAAACGCTTCGGGTACGGAACGCGTAAGCGTTGACTTTCCGGCTCCATTCGCTCCAGCCACGATCGTCAGTGTCGGCACCGATTAACCCTTGTTCATCGTGGCGGGCTTGGAGACTGGATGCTTCTCCGAAATTCTCCATTGGAGAATCTGGCGCTCGATAGCAATTTGTTCACGAGTCGCTTTCTCTATCCAAGCGGCAAGTTTGCGAATATCTTGCTCCATAGAAAAATCCTACTCCTCGATCTCTTCCGAATCCCCGAGCTCTTCTTCGCCCTCATCCACCGCCAGCGCAAGCTCCTCCACGCGGACCGGTCCCTTGTGCTCGGGATCGAGCAGCACCTGGATGCGGCTCTCGGCGCTCGAGAGCTCCGCTTTGCAGGCGTTCGATAAATGCACTCCACGCTCAAAGAGAGCCACACTCTGCTCCAGCGTGAGATCGCCGCGCTCAAGCTGATCGACCAGCTTCTCAAGCTCCGCCAGTTGCTCCTCGAAGCTGCCGGGCTGTTCGGGCGTTCCGGAGTTACGCGGCATTGACGTTCCCCTCCCGCGTCTCATCCCCGCCCAGCCCAAGCACCTCGGCCGCGGCGTTGAAGTTGCCGAACGGTGCGCTTACCTGCGCGCCCTGCACCTGTCCGCGCACCTCGGCGAGCATCTCCTGCGCGATCGCCAGCCCCGTCGCGAGTGCCGCCTGCTTGTTCGGTGCGGCCGCCATCCGCGCGAGGATCGAATCCGGCATGGAGACGCGCAGGTCGTTCTTCATGAACTCGGCGTTGCGCAGGCTGGTCAACGGCCATATGCCGGCGATTACCGGGATCCGGAAGCCCTCGATTCGCTGCAGAAACTGTTCAAGCAGCCGCTGATCGAACACCGGCTGCGTAATGCAGAACTCCGCGCCTGCCTCGACCTTCGCCACGAATCGCCGCACCTCGTGATCGATGTCCGGCACACCCGGGTTGGCGGCAACCGAGATCGTGAACCCGGCCGAGCCGCCGATCGAGTTGCGCCCGATATCCAGCCCGTGGTTCAGCCCGCGCACAATGCGCACCAGACCGATCGCGTCCACATCGAACACCGCAGTGGCATCCGGGTAGTTGCCCATCTTCGGCGGATCGCCCGTCAGGCAAAGGATGTTTCTGATCCCAATCGAAGCTGCGCCCAGCAGGTCGCTCTGGATGCTGAGGATGTTGCGGTCGCGGCACGTATAGTGGAGCACTGTTTCAATGCCGACCTTCTGCTGAATCTGCAGGCAGAGGCTCTGCGCGCTCATGCGAGCGCTGGCCCGCGGCGAATCCGGCACGTTGATCGCATGCACGCCCCGCGACGCCAGCAACGCCGCACCCGCAAGCTCCTTCGAGCAGTCGAACCCGCGCGGCGGAACAATCTCCACCAGATGCACGAACTCGCCCGCGGCGATGCGCCGCCCAATCTCCGAGCGCTCTGCGAGCGGCTGCGGCTGAATCTCCTGCTCGGCCGGAAGCTGGTGCACACTTCCCCCAACGACAGAGATCTCACCATGCTCCTGCGCCTGCATCGCGCGGATCTCCGAACGCATTGCGCGGATGTGGGCCGGCGTCGTTCCGCAGCATCCACCCACCCAGGTCGCTCCCGCGCGGATCGCCTTGCGCGCAAATCGAGCGAGGTACTCCGGCGAGGTCAGATAGATGTTCCGGCCTTCAACATTGCGCGGCATTCCCGCGTTCGGCATAGCGACCAGCGGCAGCGCAGTCTCCGGCCGCATCCGTTCGATCGCAGTTAACACCGCCGCCGGGCCCACGCTGCAGTTGCATCCAATCGCATCCGCGCCTGCTTCCGTCAGCCGGTGCGCAGCCTGCTCCGGCGTGCTTCCATCCAGGCAGTTCGACTCCTCATCCACCGTGACCAACGCAATCACCGGCAGCTCCGGCGCAGCTTCACGCGCCGCCGCAATCGCTTGCTCTGCCTCGTCCAGCGAGATCATCGTCTCGAGAATCAGCAGATCGACCCCGCCTTCGGCCAGCGCGGCAATCTGCTCAGCAAACGCCGCGCGCGCCGCCGCTGGATTGAGTGTCCCAAACGGCTCCAGCCGCACGCCCAGCGAGCCCACAGCCCCGGCGACAAACGCCTCGCTCGCCTGCTTCTCGCGGATCGCCGTGCAGCACTGCCGCGCCAGCGTGGCGCCCGCCATGTTGAACTCGCGAACCTTGTCGCGCAGCCCAAAGTGCTCCAGCCGAAAGGCGTTCGCTCCAAAGGTGTTGGTCTCGATCACCTCCGCGCCGGCCAGCAGATATTGCTCGTGCACCGAGCGAACCACCTCAGGCTGTGTGACGTTGAGCTCGTCATAACAGCGGTTGATAAAGACGCCACAGCTATACAGCATGGTGCCCATGGCGCCATCGCAGAGCACGGGTCTGCCGCTAAAGAGCCTCTGTAATGCCTGGTCCATCGTTCTCCTGTGCGAGGTCTCCTCTCATCCTATACCGCGCGGAACAGCGGAGATCCGGTTCCGGCGGGCGCGATCGGCAGCGCTGCTTTGTTATACTTTGGCCTGACGCAGGCGGTCTCCAGCGGGGTGATTCTCCGCTCGTGAGCAGCTGCTGCAGCGTCTCCCGGAGTCCTCCAGTTGAAGAATCGCAGCATCGCAGCCCAGCTTGTTGTGGGCATCTTTCTGACAACCCTGACGCTTAGCCTGACTGCGTGCAGGGTCCTCTATAAGACCCCAGAGTACAACTTCGCCGGCCGGCCGATTCCGCCCAGCCAGATGCTGCAGCGCGTGCTCGCCACCTACACCGAAGGCGGCCTGAGCGGAGGCGCCCAGATGCTCGACGGGCTGCGCGATCTCCGCGGCAACATTCAGAACACGAAGCCCAGCTTTCCCATCAGCGGCTTCTCCGCTCCCGAGCCGACGACCATCTTCAACTTCCCGGAGCAGACGCACGGCTACGTCCTCTCGGCGACCACCGGGTACCTTATCAACATCAACTACAGCACGGAGACCGGCACCGGCAACGCTGCAGCGTTCAGCGCCCAGCCCGCCTCGGTGGTTGCGGCCAGTAACGGAGCCATCTTCGCCGCCGCGTCGAGTCTCAGCAGCCAGCTCCAGGTGGAGGCCGGCGGCGGAACCTACGTCTTGAATCTGCCCAACGTCTACCGCGTTGCCATGAACCCGGGAAACACCATCATTCTCGCGATGGTGCGCAACTCCAACACGCTCTATCGCGTCATCCAGCTGCCCGCCACCGCCACGCCGGTCATTCCTCCGGGCTCAATCGACTGCGAGCCGCAGCTTCTGCCCGTCTTCTGCGTCGTTCCTGTCCCCGGAACCTATGACCACCCGACCAACGCCAGCTTCTCGCTCGATGGCAACAGCGTCTACGTGCTCAACTGCGG
>DASYBN010000324.1:0-9598 GCA_036500785.1 Acidobacteriaceae bacterium | reverse complement strand
TCCTGTGGTGTGATGTCGTGCTTCTGCTTTCCGTCGAGATAGCCAAACCGGTCGATCTCATAGAGCACACGGCGTGCGGCCCTGGTCACCGTTGCTTGGGTGACGGTTCCGTTTGCGAGCAGTTGCTGCAGTGTGCTGCCGTCGGTGTCGCGCGGAAAGCCGCTCAGGTTCATCGGTGCAAGCGGTGGCTCCTCCGGAATCGTTGCACCGAGCATGCCCGCAAGCTGATCTGGGTCGAACTTCGGCGCAGCTGTCTTTGCCTCCGGCTGTGTGCGGAAGAAAGTGTGCATGAATCCGGAGAACGGAGACTGCGGCGTCATGAGTCCGGGCATCTCCATATCCAATCCATGATTGATAAAGGTCGCGCTGTGCACAGCGCCCCAGTCTGAGGTGACGAAGCCTTTGAATCCAAGCTCGTCCCGCAGAATGGTGATTAGCGTGGCGGAGTTGTCGCACGCAAAGGGACCATTGATGCGGTTGTACGAGCACATGATGCTCGACACACCGGCCTTGACTGCCATATCAAACGGGGCGACATAGACCTCATGCAAGGTTTGCGGATCGATCACCGTTGAATAGCTGTCGGAGTCATAGCCCACGTAGTGCTTCGCCTGGGCCATCACTCCCTGAGACTGCGCGCCGCGAATCTCCGCCGCTCCCATCAGCCCGGTCAGTAAGGGGTCTTCTCCGAAGGTGTTGTACCCTCGGCCGAACGTCAAATCACGATCCATGTTGATGAACGGCTGCAGGACGACATCTATGCCGAGCGATCGTGCTTCACGGCCGATGACCACACCATTCTCATAAGCATCTTGAACGCTAAACGTGGCGGCAACGCCCATCGTCGCGGTTTCGGCCTGCGACGGAACGCGCGTAAGCAAGCCGGGAGGGCCGTCGGCGAATCTCAAGCTCGGTATACCGAGCCTCGGCACACCGGGGAGATAGCCGGCCTGTCCCTGGTTGGTTGCGGCAGGTTCAACTTCTCCGCGTATGAGCTGCATCTTCTCTTCGAGGGACATCTCGCCAATCAGCTTGTCGATACGTGCATCGTTCGCTTGCTCCTTCGGTACGGCTGAATCGGTTGCCGCCGGCGTTTGTGCCGCACACTGCATTGTCAGAGCCGCCAGCGCTGTAACCCAGGCGTACGTAAACCTCGCGAAGGACTTCTTGGACATCATTGACCCTCTTCTCTCGTTCGACCAGACCCAGATGCCAGTCAGGGTCGAACTAGAATGAACGCAAAACGCTGCAATAACTCTGCCACAGGAAGCAGTTTTTCGTTGGGTGGCGTGTTCTCGACTCGCGTCAGGTGAATAATCCCCAGCATAATAATCGACGAGCGAAACTGCTGTGAACCTCCGGACGTGTACCCAGCCCGGTAGATGTTCATAAGCCAGATATCGATCGGCTCAACCTTGTACGTTCCTTCGGCAAAGTTGAACTTCCAGCCCGGCGTGTGCCATGTATTTGGATCGATGGATACAGCAAGAGGATGCGACGGGGCGGCCACGGCCACTGCATTCCCGCGCTCGACGGCACGCCCCAATCTCTCACCGGGTCACCTGCACGTGTGAGTAGGCTCGGTTTATGGAGCAGCAGATTGGTCGAATACTATCGACGATGAGATTGCGGACGATCGGGAAATCATTCCTCCCGCGTCCGCCATTCCCTTTTTGTCACTCAGTCCAGATCGAACTCGCGCAGCGGCTTGTCCGTGAGCGGCGACTCCTTGGCCTTCTTCACCGCTTCGGCAAACTTCTTGGCCAGCACGTCGTCGTTGTTCTTCTGTGCCTCGACGGACTGCGCGAAGATGCTTTCACGGCGAGCGTCCGCATCCTTCAAGGCGCGCGCAGCAGCGCCGAGGTCCTCGAACGTCCTCTTGCGCGGTGCGGAGGTGTGGGCGATGATCTGGCGAGTTACCGGATCGATCTTCAGCATCGCCCCGCAGTCGGGGCACATGACTTCAAACGGCTGATCGCTCATTCCCATTGCAACGCCCTGCCTCACCTCACATTGTAAGGCGGCCGCGGCGGAGGCACATAGGCGATAACGTAGCGCGGCGTGTCGCAGATCGCCCAGACGAGCGCGATGATCCACCCGACGACCGTCCAGCTCAGCAGAAGATTGATCACCAGGATCCAGCCGAAGTTATGTGCGTGGCGGACGGCCGCGATGATCGTGGGCAGAAAATGCAGCGCGAGGATCGGCAGGAAAAACGGAAAGAACAAGAGGTGCAGCACAGTCAACCTCCAACATCAATTTGTACGTGAACGCAGGCCCTTTGGTTCCTAAAGATAGAGCACGCGATGACCAGGGCATTCCTGGCCGGCGTTCTCGACCAGCAGCTTTGGCAGGCCGTCACCGTAACGAGCCAGGAAGTAGACGCCGGCGATCAGCCGCTCCTGCAGATGGCCCTCGGGGAACAGGTTCAGCATAAGAGCATTCGCGTGCTTGCGCAGCGATGCCTCGCGCTGCACCTCGAAGCTGGCCGCCATGCGCCGCAGCCGGTTCATCTGGTAGCGCATCTTGTTGGCGGAGACGCCGGCGGCGCGGCCCAGCTCGGAGCTCATCGCGGTCATGTACTCGGTGAGTGCGCCGAGCTCCGCGTCGAGCGCGTTGCCCGCCGCGGAGAGTTTGCGCTTGAGCTCGATCGGCATCGCACGCGCGCCAAGGCGCAATGCAAGTGCTTCGGGCGTCTTCTCCGCCCAGAGCTGCGGTAAATCCAGCTCGTGCGATCCCATGACTTTGGCGAGCGCTGGCTCAACCAGCGTGGCGGAGAGGCGCGGCAGCACGGGCGTCACGCGGCACAGGAGAGTCTCGTACACCACGGCGGATTGCGCAAAGTAGGCAATCTCTGCGGGTCCGGCGATGTAGGCCGCTGTCGGCAGAATCGCGTCCTGGAATACCGGACGAAGCAGCGCGTTCGGGCTGAGGCGCTCGGGCGCGGAGTCGAGAATGGCGAGCAGGTCCGCTGTCGAGTAGCTGCGTGCGCCGGCCTTCCAGTGGGCATCCGGTGTGCGGCGAAGGGGCAGCCGTGCGCCGGTTTCCGCATCGAGAAGAAAAAGAAGCGAGTGCCCTGGCGTGACCAGCACCTGCGCGTGATAGCCGCTGCGAGTCAGCTCGTCAGAACGTGTCAAAAGTGCGGTTTCGAGGGCCGCAGCGCGTTCAATAGCGGCTCGGAGCACCGGCGCACCGAGCTCGTGGAAGCCGCGCGAGCAGGCATCCATCACGATCAGCCCGAACTCCGAAAAAATTGCCGTAAGCAGTTTGCCGAATGCCACAGCCAGCGTAGTTCCCTGCTCCGCCGCGTAGCACTCTCGGAGCAGATCGGCGACTGGGCCCCAGCCAATAAGCTCGCCGGCGCGGTCCAGCGTTGCCTCGAGCCGCGCCCGTCCCGCATCGCTGTTGTTGCCAACACGGAGGCCGCCGACCGGCAAAGGGCGTCCGGTTTCGACGCCCAGAGTGAGCGTCTCGATTTCACTCTTCACTGGGAACGCGGCCTGGTCCACCTCGGCGAGATCGTGGTCTTCGCTGGCGAGCCAGAAGATCGGCACGTGAGGACGGCCGGTGCGAGTGGTCGCATCCTGCGCCTTGCGAATTGCTGTCGCAGCCTTCAGGAGCGTCAGCAGCGGGCCACCGAAGAGCGCGACCTGCTGGCCGGTGACGACCGCTGACGCTCCGTTGCGAATCTGTTCGATGTTCTCGCGCGCGGCGGGGCTGGCGCCAAACCTCGCCGCCTCTTCGAGCAGCAACGCGGTGAGCCGGTCGCGATGCTCCGGAGTTAGCTCAGGAGCCTGTTTCGTCCAGTCGAATCCGAAAGGCTCGGTTGGATACCACCGCCGCAATAGCGCGGGATCGGCCGCGGCGGATGGATCCAGAAAGTCGCGCAGCAGTGCAGTCGTTCCGGGAACCGTCGAGATGGGATAACACTGAACGTCCATGCGCTGTCTCTGCCGGGCGGCCTCGGTCCTGCTTGTGCGAGCCTTGACGCTTTGGATGCGCGGCTGCCGGAGTCGATGCAAACAAACCCCACATCCTCATCGTGTACTGTACCTTCATGGCCGTGAAAAAGACCGCAACTGCTACACGGAAAGGCACGAAAAAGAGCACCCAGGCAAAGGGTTCAGCGACGTCGCCGAGGAAGCTCACGGGACGCGCGCGCGTGCTCTCCTCGAAAGAGGTCTACCGAGGCAAGGTCTTCTGGGTCACGCAGGAGGAGGTCGTGGAGCCCGGCGGCATTCGCGCGCGCCGCGATGTGGTGCGGCACAACGGCTCGGTGGTCATCCTCGCGGTGGATGCGCGCAAGAACGCCGCCGACCCCGAAATCCTGCTGATCCGGCAGTATCGGCACGCAGCCGGGCAGTTTCTGCTCGAGCTTCCGGCGGGACGGATCGAGCCGGGCGAGAAGCTCATGCCCGCGGCCAAGCGCGAGCTGCTCGAAGAGACCGGCTATCGAGCGAAGCGGTGGTCGAAGCTCGTGCAGTACTACGCCAGTCCGGGTTTCGTCGCGGAGTCGATGGACATCCTGCTGGCCGAGGATCTGGTTGCGGCTCCGGGCGAAGGAACGCCCGACGAGGATGAGCACATCGAGGTTGTGCCTACGCCGCTGTCCGAGGCAGTCCGGCTGGCTATGACCGGCAAGCTGCACGACGGCAAGTCCCTGATCGCGATTCTTTTCTATGCCACTCGCCGCGGAATTACAAAATAGTGAAAAATTATCGGCGAGATTTTCTATGCTGTCGAACGATGTCGCAGCGTTTGTACGAAAGGCGACTAACGATCCCGTCCACTTCCTGAGAAGTTTGCTTACTGCTCCAATTCAGGGAAGGGACAACGCAAAAGGACCATGGCTCAGTACAAGGGCGTTATCAAGTGGTTTAACAATGCAAAGGGATATGGATTCATCGGGCGTGAGGATGCGCCGGATCTTTTTGTGCATTACAGCTCCATTCAGCGCGACGGCTACAAGAGCCTGCACGAAGGAGACGAGATCGAGTTCGACGTGATCGAAGGAGCTAAGGGACCGCAGGCCGATCAGGTGATCGTGGTTAAAGAGGCCTGACCGAAGCTCCATCTACAATCGAGAGCGGGCCAACGCTCACGCATGGACAACATCACACTCGCCCGCCTTCTGGATGAAACCGCGGCGCTGCTGGAGATCGACGCGGCCGATCCATTCCGTGTGCGCTCTTACCGGCGCGCCGCCGAAGCCATCGAACAGCAAACAACGAACCTGGCTGCGCTGTCCGAGTCGGACCCGAAGGCGCTGCTCGCCATTCCGGGCATTGGCAAGGGGATGGCCGCCAATATTCAGGACCTGGTTGCGACCGGCACCATGCCTCTGCGCGAGCAGCTTCTTCAGCGCTACAGGCCCTCGATGCTGGAGTTGCTGCGCCTGCCCGGGATGGGGCCGAAGACCGTCGCCATGCTTTACTCGGCGCTCGGCATCGCCGATATCGACGCGCTCGAAGAGGCGGCGAAGCGCGGCGATCTGCTGACGTTGCCGCGCATGGGTCAGCGCTTCACGGACAAGCTGATCAAAGGCATCGAGGATCATCGCAAGAACACCTCGCGCTTTCGCATCGATGTTGCGGGCGAACACGCCGAGCGCATCAGCGCGTTGATTCGCGAATTTCCCGGCATCGACACGATTACGCCAGCGGGCAGCCTTCGCCGTGGACGCGAGTCAGTCGGCGATCTGGATTTGCTGGTCACCGGACCGGCCTGCGAGCCGGAGGTCGTCGCTGCAGCCGTCGAACATGTGGCCGCGCTTCCGCTTATCGACAAGCTGCTGGCCAAAGGGCAGAACAAGGTCTCCTTCACGCTGCGCAACAACCTGCAGGTGGATGTGCGGCTGCTGCCGCGCGCGAGCTACGGAGCGGCGCTGCAGTACTTCACCGGATCGAAGCATCACAACGTGGCGCTTCGACAGCGAGCGATCAAGCGCGGACTGACGCTCTCCGAGTACGCTCTGTTGCGGCTCGAGGACAACGCGATCGTTGCCTCAGCGACTGAGCAGGAGATTTATAACGCTCTGGAGCTCGATTACATTCCGCCGGAGCTGCGCGAAAACTGCGGCGAAATCGAAGCGGCCGCGAAGCACGCTCTTCCACAGCTCATCACCCGCGCAGACATTCGCGGCGACGTGCACATGCACACCTTCGAGTCCGACGGCGCGAATTCAATTCGCGAGATGGCCGAAGGAGCGATTGGGCGCGGGCTCGAGTACATCGCGATCACGGACCATTCGAAGAACCTCGCGATGACCAATGGCATGGATGACACCCGCACGCTGGCGCATGCGCGGCGGATTCGCGAGGCGTCGCAGCAGTTGGCGGAGGAGTTCGCTGCCGGGCACGGACCGCAGTGGGCGCGGTACGAGGCGCAGCTTCGCGAAGACGAGTCGCTCGCGCAGAAGCCCACGGTTCCCTTCCGGATTCTCGCCGGCATCGAAGTCGATATCCTGCTCGACGGCGCGCTGGATCTTGAGGACGACACGCTGGCGCAGCTCGATGTCGTGGTCGCGAGCGTTCACTCGGGCTTCAACCAGACGCCGGAGGAGGTCACGGCGCGGGTGCTTCGCGCTGCTGAAAACCCGCACGTGCATATCCTTGGCCATCCGACAGGCCGCAAGGTGCTCAAGCGCGAGCCTTACAAGATCGACATCGAACAGCTCTTAACTGCTGCCGCGCGGCTGGGCGTTGCGGTGGAACATAACTCAGCGCCGGCGCGCTCTGATCTGTCGGACCTGAACCTGCGCCGCGCAAAGGAGCTGGGCTGCAAGATTTCGGTGAACACCGACGCTCATTCGACCGACGAGCTCGACCTGATCGATTTCGGCATCGTGCAGCTTCGAAGGGCGTGGCTCACAGCCGCGGACGTTCTCAACACCCTGCCGGTGGACGAATTTCTCGCCCGGATGCGCCGCAACATGTGAAGCGGCGTTATCCTTTCGAGCATGGCTACGCCCTCTGATCGCGGTCCGCTCACTGCAGTCATCATCGCCTTCGTCATCATGGTGACTGTTGCCGTCATGGTTTATCTGCTCATCCCTCACAAGATTACAAACCTGTCCGTATCGAGCGTCGACGTCTTCGCTCCGCACACCGAGTTCAATGCATCGCAGGAGTCCGTGCACGTGGTCGGAGAGACCGCACAATCCGAGGACGATCTGTACGTCGTCGCCCACATCAACATCACGGACAAGCTAAGCCAGCCAGTGATTATCACGGGCTGGTCTGCGACGGTTACCTTCGCCGACGGGTCCACGCTTGACTCAACGTATATCGCGAAGTCGGAACTCCCGCGCCTCGAACAGATCTTTCCGCAAATCTCGAAGCTCGCTACCAATCCGGTGGGTGATGGCGACGAGGTGAATCCGGGAGCAACCGAGACCGGATCGATCGTTCTGCTATTTCCGAACACAACCCAGGACAAGTGGAACAAGAAGGGGTCCGCCGTGCTTACGGTCGAGCTGCGTGACCATACGTCGCAAACGGTCAAGCTTCCGTAGGCACCGCGCAAACAAAAGACAAGGGCTGCATCCATTGATGCAGCCCTTTGGTGGTTGCGAACTCCGAGCAGCTTACGGGACCGAAATCGGTGCAGGTGCATTCTTCGGCGTGCTGAGATAGCCGGTCACCGAGTTCTTGCTGATGTTGTTGACGACGATCTCATAGAGTGCCGGCGTCTTACCTGAGTAAAACTGAACAGGCTCATCGACGTTCTTGTCCTTCTTCTCGATTACTTTGTCGTCCGCGTCGACGTTCAACGTGTACTTCGAACGCTTCTGGTTCAGCTTCTTCAACTGCAGCTTCACTGTGCCGACGTTCTGCGGAGCTGCGCCCTTCTGCAGCGTGAACTCGTAGTAATTCCGCTCGCCCCGGCGCTTCAATTCCATCAGCTCGTCGTGATTGGTCGCGATCAGGCCACTCATTACGCCCTGGTCCCCGACGACGCGCGTCAGCTGCCCTTTGGTCTGCGCGAGATCGGCCTGCGTGGTCGCCACATCGGTCTTCGTGGTGGCGACATCCGTCTTCACGGCCGATACATCCTGCTTGACGGCGCCGACCTGCTCCCGCGTCTCGACCTCGTCCTTGCGCAGACGCGCTGTCACCGCCGTCGCCTGCCTCTGCGCAGCCACCAGCTGGTTGGACTTATCCTCGAGCTGCTTCTGCGTCAGTCCGACGCTCTGGCCGAGGGCTTCGCCCTGCGCGCGCAGTCTCTCGTTTGTGTCCTCAAGCTTTTCGTTCAGCTGCGTGTTCTGCTGCGTCGCCGCAGTCAACTGATTTTCCGCCGCCGTAAGATGGTTCTGTAAGCCAAGGCTCCAGCCAAGCGCGCCGAGCGCCAGCAACAGACTCACCACAGAGATTCCGATCAACCATCCTGGGGCCTTAGACTGCACTACGTACTCGCGTTCTAAATCGCTCATGTCCTGATCCTCCTTAACAACTAACGAACAACTAACGCGCCTACCAAAGAGACGGTTCTCAATTGCGCAGCTCGGCTCTGGTGTTGGACGCACCCGCTCAGAAAAAGGTGGGTGCACCTGTCAATTGATGTTACTGCCCTATGCTCTCTACACTATAGACGGACATGAACCCTGTCCTCACCCCTGACATTGCGATCGCCGGTGCGGGAATCATCGGCGTTAGCGTGGCGCTCGAGCTCCGCTCCCGGGGCGCTTCCGTCGTGCTGCTGGACACCGCGACGGCAGTGGGCGGCGCATCGATCGCGGCTGCAGGAATGCTGGCCCCAGAAGACCCGCACAATCCAACCGAACTCAGCGAATTCTCCGCATGGAGTTTGTCTTTGTATGACGGATTCCTGAACCGTCTCGGCGCCATGTCCGGCAGCGTTGTGCCCTTCCAGACCACCGCTACCGTTCAGTACCTGGATGACACCTCCACGATTCGTATTCGCGAGCGGTCCATTGATCCCCGTCAGCTCGCCGGCGCAGCTTTGGCTGCGGTACAGCGCGCCGCGATTCCGATCCTTGAACACTGCGGCAAGATCGAGATCGTCGAGCAGAAGAGCGGCGTTCGATTAACGCCAGCGCACGGCGGCGAGGTCGTCGCGAAGACAGTCATTCATGCCTCCGGGGCCTGGTTCAGCGGACCGCTGGGCGGCACGCCCGCGATTCGCCCTCGAAAAGGCCAGATGCTCCGCGTGCAAATCCCGGCGAGCCTGAACTTGACCGAGGTTCACCGCAGTTCGTCGATCTACATCGTTCCGCGCACACAGGGACCGCAGGCCGGAGGCGCGCTGATTGGCGCAACTGACGAGGACGCCGGCTTCGATCTCGGCACGTCGCAGGCGGATCTCGACCTGCTGCGATCGCGCGCGGCTGCTCTGCTGCCAGGCTTTGGTTCCCCCGTCGAGGCTCCGCAGGTCGAGGCATGGGCCGGGCTGCGTCCAGCGAGCCGCGATGGACTGCCGCTCATCGGCCGCCTGCTGGGCAGCACGCACCAGTGGCTCGCCACAGGGCACTATCGCAACGGCATTCTGCTGGCTCCAGGCACGGCCGTCGCGCTTGCGGACCTCGTCGAAAACAAACCGCCGGCGATCGATCTGCGAGCATTCGATCCCGCGCGGCTGG
>DASYBN010000323.1:0-1693 GCA_036500785.1 Acidobacteriaceae bacterium | reverse complement strand
GGCCAGGCCATGTCCAAAGCTCGCAAGCTCCGCCTGAATCACCTTGAAGTCATCCACCGGTGACTCGCGACCGCTGCCGTCCGAGACATCCACCAGATGCACCAGCACGCGCGTGCGCTCAATGTGCCGCAGAAATTGCACCCCGAGCCCCGCACCCTGACTCGCGCCTTCGATCAGCCCCGGGATATCCGCCACCACAAAGCTCTCTTCGTGCGGCGCCTCGCCGACAGTCACGACGCCCAGGTTCGGCTCCAGCGTCGTGAACGGATAATCGGCAATCTTCGGCCGCGCCGCGGAGAGTCGCGAGATCAGCGTGCTCTTGCCCACATTTGGATAGCCCACGAGGCCTGCATCGGCCAGCAGCTTCAGCTCCAGCCGGTAGCTGCGCTCCTCACCCGGCCGCCCTGCCTCATGCTCACGCGGCGCCTGGTGCGTCGACGTCGCAAAGTGCTGGTTGCCGCGCCCACCGCGCCCGCCACGCGCCACCACGATCCGCTCATCGGGATGCGCGAAATCATGCACCAGCTCGCCGCTCTCCTCGTCGTACAGCGTCGTGCCCACCGGCACCTTCAGCACCAGCTCGTCGCCATCGCGTCCCGTGCAGTTCGAACCTTCGCCATGCCGCCCGCGCTCGGCCTTGTGCTCCGGATTGAACCGGAAGTGCACCAGCGTATTGTGCCGCTCACTGGACTCCATCACCACGTCGCCGCCGTGCCCGCCATCGCCACCCGATGGCCCACCGCGCGGCACAAATTTCTCCCGGCGAAAGGCCATGCAGCCGTTGCCGCCATCGCCTGCCTTCACGCGAATTCTTGCTTCGTCAATAAACATCGCTTGTCCCTCCAGTCTATCGAAGTAGCCCGCGGCACCACTTATGGGGCATGGAGGGAGATCGGCGTCTTCCCGCATCATCGAAGCGGGCCGACTCCTGAAGCCAATCCGGAACGGCATCGGGAGCATGGGCCATGCCGCAGGGACCACCTTGGGCAGCAATCTGCAGACGATGCGCACTCTACTGCATCGTTGCAGGCCTGCTCGTGTTGCCGATGCGGGGCCAGTCCACAACCCAGGGCGTGGTGGGCGGCACAGTGGCCGGTCCCGGAGGCGTCCCCCTGGCCGACGCCGAAGTCGATCTCACAAATGCGGATACCGGTCACATCTACCAGTCGCGTAGCGATGCCCAGGGCAACTTCCGCTTCCTCGGTCTGCCCCCCGGCAACTACGAGGCATGGATCACCCAGAGCGGCTTTGCGCGCCTGCACATCGCACACCTGCCGGTCGAAGTGGGGCGCTTCACCCCGCTTCCCGCGCATCTCGCTATCTCTCACGCCGAAGAGACCATCGAAGTCCGCGAGCCCGGGGCCGTCCTCGACCTGAGCTCGCCCGCTCTGTCGACGAACATCGACGAAACCTCCATCGAGGAGCTGCCCAGCAACAGCCGCCGCTGGACTTATTTCGCATTGCTCACGCCCGCCGTCGCACCAGACCAGCAAGGCTACGGTCTGCTCAGCTTTCGCGGCATCAGCGTCCTGCTCAACAACAACACGCTCGATGGCGCGGATAACAATCAGGCCTTCTTCTCCGAGGAGCGCGGCCGCACCCGCACCGCCTACTTTGCCAGCCAGGCGTCGGTGCGCGAGTTCCAGGTGAACACCTCGAACTACTCTGCCGAATATGGCCGTGCCGCCGGCGG
>DASYBN010000322.1:0-5419 GCA_036500785.1 Acidobacteriaceae bacterium | reverse complement strand
AGATCGTGCAGCGTGGTGGCCTGTGACTGCGGCGAGTGGTTGGTGCTGAAGAGCTTGAAGATGGCTTCGTGAACGCTCTCTTCCCTCTCGTAGATGATCGTGTTGCGGCCGCCGTTGATGAGGACTTCGGGCGGGACCATGCGGGTGAGCGGGACGACGTGTCCGGCGAGCTTGAGCGCGTAGCCCATGGCGAGCGAGTCGGGGTGGCACGGGACGGGGATGAGATCTTCGGGTGCGAAGACGCTGCTTTGTTCGAGGATGCGGCGGCGGACCTCGGTGAGGGTGAGGCGATGCTCGGCGGAGTGGAAGTGCGTGAGACGGCCGGCCTGCTGAACGGGCTGGAAGGTGACGCCGCGGACGCATGGTTGCTGGAGGGCGAAGTCGATGATGGTGCCGAGTTCGTTGTCGTTGATGCCGCGTTCGACGGTGACGACGAGCGTGGTGGAGATGTTGAGCGCGTTCAGTTTTTCGAGAGCACGGGAGCGGATGTGGCGCAGGTCTGCGCCGCGGAGGTGCATGAGGGGCTCGCGCTCGAGGGAGTCGAACTGGAGGTAGAGCTCGAACTCGGGCATGTAGGTGGCGAGGCGCTCGGCGAAGCCGTCTTCGGTCGCGATGCGGATGCCGTTGGTGTTGACCATGAGGTGCTTGATGGGGCGGGATTTTGCGCCGTCGAGGATGGCGAAAAAGTCGGGATGGAGGGTGGGCTCGCCACCGGAGATCTGGACGATGTCGGGCTCGAGCTCGTTGCGGACGACGGCGTCGAGCATGGCTTCGATCTGGGCGAGTGGGCGGAAGTTGGGGCGGTGCGGGCCGGAGTCGGCGTAGCAGACGGGGCAGGTGAGATTGCAGGCATCGCAGATTTCGATGAGCGAGAGGCAGGAGTGCTGCTCGTGGTCGGGGCAGAGGCCGCAGTCGTAGGGACAGCCGTGCTTGATGGGCGTGTTGTAGACCTGCGGCATCTCGGGCGGCTTGAGGAATATCTCGCGGCAGCGGCGGTAGTAGTCGATGTCGTCGGCGATGAGGACGCGCTCGAAGCCGTGCTGGGGGCACCGTTTGAGCATATAGACGTTCGAGTCTTCGAAGACAATCTTGGCGTCGATGCGGCGGAAGCAGGTGGTGCAGAGGGAGATCGCGGCGTCGTAGTAGAGGTAGGGGCGGGTCTTGGCCATTAGTCAGTTCCCTTCTGATTGCGTTCTGCCTTGGATTTCTGGCTATGTTCGTAGCCCTTTAGGAAGCCGAGTGCCAGAATGCTGCCGATGATCGCGGCGATCTCGACCCATCCAGCGATCGAGAGCAGAACGCTGGCCCATCTTGAGTCGTCCAGAAAGCCAAACCTGAGGACGGTGAAAAGGTTCGCGCCGCAGAGCCCGATCGAGACCATGAGGATCGTGGCGAGAATGGCGATCGCCTTGGGGATGCCGGTCTTGTTGTGCCAGGGAAGCTTCATAAGTTAGCAGCCGGATAAGACAGGTTGAGGATGACATTCCGAGGAGGCGCTTTAGGAGCGGATGAGGACAGTTTGGGAAGTGTCACATGCGTCTCCGGTCGAGGAACCAGAAGATGCCGCCGACGAATAGACCGAAGCCAACGAAGAAGAACACTGCGCCGCTGATCCCGTAGTCATCCGCTGGCCGCATCGCCGGCTTGAAGAAGCCGCAGCGTCCCAGGCCGAGTAGCAGACCGACGATTCCGATGACGACGGTGATCGCTGGACCGTCCCTTGCTTTCCTTTGCCGTTGGTCGGACATGCTGTCTCCGGATTTCGAGAGAGCTCGCGCGGGTTCGTTATGCGGACACTAGTGTTTCCTTCTGGAGCGCCGCTTCTTCAGGTCGACGAGAACCGCAAGCGCGATTAGCGATGCGATCACTGTGATGGAGCAGATTGGGATTAGGAATTGAAGCGGCTTCAGCCATCCCTTATCGGGGTCCGGTACGCCAAGCACGACGTTCGCCGTGCAGACGCCGAAGGCGAGGATGGCGGTAGTCGCGAGGATGGCTATGGCTTTGGGGATGCCGGTTTTGTTGTGCCAGGGAGTGTGCATGGAAAATCAGAGGCTAGCTGCGGAAGGCGTTGATGATGGCAATCACGAGTAGCCACAGAACGCCGCTCAGAATTAGTACGATCGAAATCCCAAATAGAACAAATCCGGACTGCGCAATGAACGGCACGCGGTACCGATAGACGGAAGCGGCCACACCGCATAATCCAAAGCTCAGTAGCATCGCGCCTCCGCCACAGGCGACAACGATCAGCGGGAGGTTCGCTTTCAGGTTGGTGCCAGACCGCTGGTGTTCATCGAACAAGAGCGACCTCCGAAGACGTGAACGATGGGAGCTCTGCCACGATGAGCACGATGAGGCCGGCGAGGCAGGCCCACTGGATTGGGTTGAGGCCATGGAAGAGAGGTTGGGGCTTGATGAAGTCGATGAGGAGGCGCCACGTGAGATAGGCGGCCATGAAGAGGCGGAAGGTGAGGCCTTCGCGGTGCGGGCGCGCGTTGAAGCGGTGGAGCGCGAGGGCGAGCAGGAGGAGGAAGGCGACCTCGTAGAGCTGCGTGGGGTGGCGTGGGATGTTGTCGCCGAAGTTCACAGCCCAAGGGAGCGATGTCGGCGTGCCGCAGGTGTCGTCGGCGAGGCCGGCGAAGAAGCAGCCGATGCGGCCGATGGCGATGCCGATGCAGAGCGGGACGGCGAAGAGGTCGCCGGTGCGGGAGCGGATGTGGGCGAGGCGCTTGAGGAGCTCGACGGCGAGCCACCCGCCGAGGAGGCCGCCGACGATGGTTTTGCCGCCGCCGGTGAAGGCGAAGAGTTGCTGCAGGTGGAAGCCGCGGGCGGGGGCGTATTCGAGCAGGCCGAGGATGCGGCTGCCGAGGAGAGCGCCGATGGCGGCGGCGGCGATGATCCACCAGCGGCGCTCGTCGGAGAGAGTGTCGCCGTGGCGGGTGCGCTCGCGGCGATAGAGGGCGTAGCCGCCGGTGTAGCCGAGGGTCTCGAAGACGGGGTGCAGCGCCGGATGCGGCAACATGGGTGTGGTGCGATGATGCTACCGCATTCGAAATCGGGCACGGCAAAGAAGTCGCCGGAAGCTGGGGCGAGACTGGAGCAGCAGGTTTGAGTTCGCTGCTCTGCTACAGGATGTAGCGGCTGAGGTCCTGGTTTTTGACGATGCTGGCGACTTGCTGCTGGACGTAATCGCGGGTGACGGTGAGGAACTTTTCGGGAGTGCCTTTGTCGTTGAGGCGCTCGTGGAGTGCCGGGAGGTTGGGCTGCTTGGCATCGGGATCCGCCGGGAGGTTGGTGGGAGGCTTCACCAGGTCGGGGGCGTGGAAGCTGATCTCGTCGAGAACCTTTTCCATGATGGTGTGGAGGCGGCGCGCCCCGATGTTCTCGGTGGACTCGTTGACCTGAAAGGCGAAGCGGGCCATCTCTTCGAGGGCTTCCGGGGCGAACTCGAGCTTGAGGCCTTCGGTTTCAAGCAGCGCAATGGATTGCTTGACGAGTGAGGCGCGCGGCTCGGTGAGGATGCGGAGGAAGTCTTCGACGGTGAGGGGCTTGAGCTCGACGCGGATGGGGAAGCGGCCCTGCAGCTCGGGGATGAGGTCCGACGGTTTCGAGACGTGGAAGGCGCCGGCGGCGATGAAGAGGATGTGGTCGGTGGCGACGAAGCCGTACTTGGTGTTGACGGTGGTGCCTTCGACGATCGGCAGGATGTCGCGCTGCACGCCTTCGCGCGAGATGTCGGGGCCGTGGCCGCCTTCGCGGCCGGCGATCTTGTCGATCTCGTCGAGGAAGACGATGCCGGACTCTTCGACGCGCTCGACGGCGATGCGCGTGACCTGATCCATGTCCAGCAGGCGCGACTCTTCTTCCTGGACGAGGTAGTCGAATGCCTCGGCGACTTTGAGCTGCCGCTTGCGCGTGCGCTGCGAGAGCAGGCCGGAGAGCATGTCGCGCAGGCCGCTGTTCTCGAGCTCTTCGGGCGGCTGGTTGGACATGATCTCGATCTGCGGCTGGTTGCGATCACGGGTTTCGAGGTCGACGAGCCGATCGTCGAGACGGCCTTCGCGGAACTGTTGCCGCAGACGATCGCGCTCGCGGCTGCGGTCGTTATCGTTCTGCGGCGCGAGCGGGAGTGTTGGACGTGTGTCTTCGACGCCCTCCTGTCCGGCGATGAAGTCGGCGGGCGGCTGGGCCGGTGTGGCCGGATCTGCCGCGGCGCTCGTGCTCTGCTGCTGCAGCAGTTCGATGAGGCGGTCCTCGGCGGCGAGCTCGGCGCGGTCTTCGATGTCGTCGAGCTTCTCGTCGCGCACCATGTCGATCGCGACCTCAACGAGGTCACGGACGATGGACTCAACGTCGCGGCCGACGTAGCCGACCTCGGTGAACTTCGAGGCCTCGACCTTGAGGAAGGGCGAGTTGGTGAGCTTGGCGAGGCGCCGCGCGATCTCTGTTTTGCCGACGCCGGTCGAGCCGATCATGAGGATGTTCTTCGGCATGATCTCTTCGGCGAGCTCGGGCGGAAGCTTCTGGCGGCGCGTGCGATTGCGCAGCGCGATGGCGACGGCGCGCTTGGCCGCCGCCTGCCCGATGACGTACTTGTCGAGCTCGACGACGGTCTCGCGAGGGGTGAGCTCTTCAAGCGAGAGCGGCTGGTCTTCGGCGGTGCCGGGGAGATAGATGGCCATCCGATTAGTCTAGTGCGGCTGCGAGATTTCGTAGTGGACCGGTACTGTCGTGACGGTCGCCGTGGGCACGTCGATGCCGTTCTGGTGAAACATTTGGATTTCATCGGGGCTCACGGCCGCGGGAGTGAAGTCCGCCCAGACTGTATAGCGGCCCGCAGCGGGAGCGTCTGGAACTGCGTCCTGAAGTCTGAACTCGTAGCTAAGAGAGGCACCCGAGGCGAGTGTCTGCCAGGATTTCGCACGCTCGAGAGTGTTCCGGCTGAAGGAGTCGACGGCGCAGCCGTGCGACGTCGGATGCATGGACGCGTCGGCTGGAAGGAATGAGGCGCGGAGGAAGATGAAGCCATTCATTGAATTGGCGCACTCGAGCTGCGGTTGCGGAAGGCGAAGGTCGTGGCCGCTGATGTTCGTCAGGACAACTTCAAACACGAGGGGAAGGCCGTTCTGCAGATGAGAAGGATTGAGGCGAATGGCAACGCCGCCCGCGTCGGATTGAGGAGCGGAGTCGAGAAATTGTGCGGAGGCGCTGATGAGAGAGACGCAGAGCAGCAAGAGTTGGCACGATGCCACGCGGTACAGCGTTCGCACGATTGCCTCCTACGCGTTGAGCTTGAGCGAGAGCGGCCGGTCTTCAGTGGCGGGGAGGTAGATGGCCATTTACTTTTTCGCTCTCTTTGCAAGAAACTCTGAATATTCGCGATAAAACGTCTCGGCTTCTGCTGTTTCTTCTGCGA
>DASYBN010000321.1:0-3533 GCA_036500785.1 Acidobacteriaceae bacterium | reverse complement strand
GCCGTGCAGCCGCGAGTATTTCCGATCTACACCCGCACGGGACATCTGATTGTTCCTCCGCCGCTGCGCGGGTCGCGCGAGATCCTGATGCACCAGAATGAGATGGCGGACGCTGCGGGGCTCGAGCGGATCGAGAACGATGAAGAGCTCGATCGGCTGCGCAATCTGCATCAGCTTGTTGATATTGCGGAGAGCCGCGCGTTGCTCGTAAACCCGGAGCTTCCGGAGAGTCGCCGCTCTGCGCGGCCGTGGACAGCGAAGTTCGCGGGGGACATCGCGCGCGCCTACTATGCGCGCTTCGGTCAGCCGTTGGAGCTGAACTCGGCGGTGAGGACGATCTCGTATCAGCTTCGGCTGCAGCGCGTGAACGGCAACGCGGCGGCGATTGAAGGCGAGACCGCGTCGCCGCACTTGACAGGACAGGCGATCGACTTCGGCAAGCATGGGATGTCGATGGCGCAGATCGCGTGGATGCGGCTGTATCTGGAGCCGCTGATGCAGGCCGGGATGATCGATGTCGAAGAGGAGTTTCAGCAGGCTTGCTTCCACATCAGCGTGTACCGCAGCTACGCTGGCGGCCGCACGACCGATCTCGCGCAGGTGGCTGCACCGCGCTAGTCTGTCTTCGCCTTGCGCTGATTCCAAATTAAATAGAGAAGGCGCGGTCACCGTTCGGAATTTCCGGACAGCATCCGCGCCTCGAAAATGTGAGTGCGCTACTTGTTGGGATCGGGCGGAACCTTTTCGCCCTTCTTGCGCGCCTCCGAAAGACCGATGGCGATCGCCTGCTTCGGGTTGGTGACCTTTTTGCCGCTGCGTCCGCTCTTCAGTTTGCCGTGATGCATCTCGTGCATCTCGCGCTTCACCTGCGAGCCTGCGCCCTTGGAGTACTTGCGGCCGGAGCTCTTTTTCGAGGAGCTCTTCTTCGCAGACGACTTCTTAGAGGACTTCTTGGCCGAAGACTTCTTAGAGCCCGACTTCTTGGAGCCCGACTTCTTTGAAGCCGCACTACTTCGACTGCTGCTTTTCTTTGCGCTGGAGGACTTCTTCGTTGAGGACTTGCGTCCCGACGACTTCTTCTTGCTGCTTGCCTTTTTGGTTGCCATAGGGGTACTACCTCCCATTGAAGTTGGAGCATTGCTGCACCAACTTCGTTGCATCGCACGCTCTTCGTTCTTTGAGCCTGAGCCTGCTTTGCGAGGGAAGTTTACTGCTCGATCAACGTCTGCGGCGAGAGAGCGCGAGCACAATCAGCGCGGCTGCACCACCGAAGGCAACTGCGCCGACGGTCCAGTAGAAGCGGTGGCTGTGCAGGCGATGCAGATGTCCGTCCTGCCACGCTGCATAGCTCAGCTTCAGGTCATCGGCGAATCCGGGGATCGTGATGGCGCTGAAGCTGCCGTCGGGACCGGGGTCAGCGGGCAGCGAGCCGAAGATGCGCTCGGGCTGGGGAGGCGCACCGTTGCGGTCCTTGGGAATTGCGTCGATGAGAGCGTTCACCTCGGCGTCGCGCGGATCGTCAAACAGCGAGTTGTCGGCGGTGTTGGGGAAGAGTGTGGCCGTGCCGGTCATGCGTTTCTCAATCGCGGCGACGCCGTCCTGGCAGACGCCGAGCGTGTAATAGCCGCCGAACGGGAGCCCGGGCCGGCGCTCATGCTGATGCATGTAGGCGATGGTGAGCAGGCCGGTGAGGCGTGTGACCTCGAGCGCCTGCGCGCCGGTGTAGGTGTGGGCGGCGCGCTTGAGCACCCATGCCTGATCGAGCGTGTCCATGGTGCGCCACTCGCTCTTGCCGTCGACGCCGTAGTAGTAGCTGACGTCGGCGTTGATCTTCGGCCCGCGAATACTCCACTCATACTGCGCATGCGAGACCGGGACGAGCAGCGGACGCGCGCCCCAGTCGAGCGGGCCGCCTGTGCCGGGGACTGCGAAGCCGGTGTTGACCCAGAAGGGCATCATCACGTCCTGGGTCGGTCCCGACGAGCCGCGGGCGCTGTAATGCAGGTGGCCGAAGTTGGCGAAGTATCGCGCGTCGATGACGGTCACGGTGTGGCCGTTTGCGGAGAGCGCGTTGATCAGATCCTGCGGCGTGGATGCGGTTTGTCCGTTGAGACTGACAGAGAACGGCCTGGCGCCATCGAGCGAATTGGCGGAGAGCCGGTTGAGCGCGTCGGCGAGGCGCTGGCTCTCGGGGTGTTCGGGCGCGAGATCGTTGGGTCCGTCGCCGCGTTGCACGGCCTTGCCGAGTTGCGTGATGAGGCCTTGCGTCGTGAATGGCGGCAGATTGGACGGCTCGTCGAAGGAGACGGTCTGTTGCTGATCGAGAGCATACGGCCCCAGATCGAGAAAGGTCTGCACGCTGGAGGATGAGCCTGGCTGGCCTGGATTGCTGGCCGGTGCGCTGCCGGGCGTCTGGTCCTTGCCGACGAACTTATCGACCACGCCGACGGTGGGCGTGATCGCGGCCATCGTCCATCCCGGGAAGCGGTCGAGGCCCCGCCAGTCTTTTCCGAGGATGAGTTTGCGCAGCGTACGGACGAGGTCGGGGGTTAGCAGCGCGGGACCACGCTTGTCGTCTGCGGCGCCTGTGATCTGCTGGATCAGCGCCTCCGTGAAGCCGGGCTGCGCGGAGAGCTCGCGCATCATCTGCGAGAGCAGCACGGTGTTCGGTGGCATGGGCGATTCAGGCGGTGTGTAGCGATGCATGCAGCCGGTCATCAGCAGAGTCGTCGCGAGGACCATGGTGGTTCGCGTGCGACGCATGAGGTGAACCCCCGATCCGTTCCAGCGTACGAATCTACGCGTCCAGCTTCTTCACTACAAGCTCATTCAGCAACGCGGGATTTGCCTGACCCTTGGAGAGCTTCATTACCTGGCCTACGAAGAACGCCGCGACCGTGCGTTTGCCGCCCTTGAACTGCGCGACCTGTGCGGGATTTGCGGCGATGGCCTCGTCGATCATCTTTTCGAGCGCGGAGCTGTCGGTGATCTGCTGCGGCTTGTCGCGGTCGTAGATATAGGCAAAGTCGCGGCCTTCAGCGAAGCAGGTGTCGAGCAGCTGCTTCAGCTGCTTGGAGCTGATCTCGCCGGCCTCGCTGAGGTCGGCGGCGAGCACGATGCCGTCCAGCGTGACGGGGCTCTTGTCGAGCGTGATATCGGCCGTGCGCAGCCGCATCGTGATCTCGCTGAGCAGGATCGCCGCAATGCGCTTCGGTGACTTCGCGCGCTTTGCGGCCTGTTCGAACAGGTCGCCGAGTTCGCGATCGGTGGTGAGCGTTGCGGCGTCCTGTGCGCTCAGGCCATAGTCGGCGATCATGCGGGCGCGGCGAGCCTCGGGAAGCTCCGGCATGTCGGCGAGGATGTCGCGCAGCCAGGCTTCGCCAACGATCAGTGCGGGAAGGTCGGGCTCGGGGAAGTAGCGGTAGTCGTGCGCCTGCTCTTTGCTGCGCATGGAGTACGTGCGGCCCTCGGCGTTGTTCCAGAGGCGCGACTCCTGCACGACGCGTCCGCCGTCCTCGATGACGCCGATCTGG
>DASYBN010000320.1:0-11368 GCA_036500785.1 Acidobacteriaceae bacterium | reverse complement strand
TCAGAACGAGTTCGTCGCTCATTCCTTCGCCGTCGCTGTAGCGTGCGTCCATCAGGGTCTGCAGCAGATCCTGACCGGCCGGCTCGCGACGCCGTCTCTGGATGTACTCGAGAAGAACCGCATCGGCGCGGGTACGCATCTGCTCGTGCCGGCGGAGTTCGCCCGAGGCCGCGAACCACGGATTTAGATAAGGCTGAATCGTCTGCCGCACGATGAACTCCTGCACGGTAGATGGTGTGGCTGACAAGGTCGATGTCCTCGCTCTTCAGCCGGGCGCCAAACAATGAACGCGCCACCATCGCGAACGTCATCTTCATCAGTTGCGGGTAGATGTCGACAGGACCACGACGAATCACATCGTCAAACTCACGCAGCGAATCGGTGAGCGAGTCCTGCATGATCGAGGACAGAGCATCCAGCTGCTTGCGATCAAAGCCCTTCTGGATGAGACGCCGTTGTGTGCGCCAGGCCTCGCCGTGCGTGGTGAGAAGACCCTTGCCCAGGAAGTGCCCCATGCGCTTTACCTGGATCTCAGACTTCTGGTAGTTCTCCCAATTCGTCTTCAGCACATGCTGAATGATCGACGGGTCGATGGTGACAATCGCTTCCTTAAGACCGCCCAGATAGATCCGGAAGGTGTCGCCAAACTCTTCGTTGTACTTCGAGAGAACCCGCACGGGATTGCGAGCCATCGAACGTGAGTCCGCAAAGCAGCGCAGCCGGGAGACTGCGGGTATTGGCTGCGGCGACGTCATGCCCAGCCTTCCTGACACTTGCATGGAAACGTGGAAACTTTCATCTCACTTGTGGAACGTGCACGTGGTGGCGGAGCGAATCGATGAAGGCGCGAAATCAGCTCTCGCCCCCCAGTTGCTTCAAAAGTATCAGATGGTGCCGGACGGCGCGCGTCATCGTCGGGTGTTGCCGATACGGAATCCCAAACTCTTCGGCAGTTTGCCGGACGATCCGGGTCAGCGGAGCGTAGTGAGTGTGGCACACGAACGGGCATAGGTGGTGCACAATGTGATGGTTGAGTCCACCCGCGAGCCAACCGACCAGCGGCCTTTCCGTCGCGTAGTCGGCCGTTGTGGCGAAGATGTGATACACGCTGTTATCGAACTCATTCCGGCTGGAAGGGAAGTACGTGCTGTCGATCGTGTGCGTCGTCTGAAAAACCAGAGTCACGCTCAGACCAACGACCACATGGACCAGCAGGAACGCACCGGCGACGAGCAGAGGCGACACTCCAAGAAACAACACCGGCAGCACGAGCATGTAGGCGAAGTAGAAAGCCTTACCCGCAAAGAGGACGACGTACTCACGTGCAGGGTGCTTGGCGCGCTTTAGATAGTCCTGATCAGGGAAGAAGAAGGACTTGAAGTCCCTGAAGAACACGTAGTCAAGAGAGAACATCGCGTACACCAGCAGCGCATAGAGGTGCTGAAACCGATGCTGCGGCGCGCGTGGCTCGTGGGGTGTAAACCGGAAGATACCGCGGCCCGAGAGAGCATCGTCTTCGCCGGTAAGGTTGATGCAGGAATGATGTCCGCGGTGATGAAGAATGCGCCACATGTAGGAGCTGATCCCGCACACATCGAAGACATAGTTCAGTGTCTTGTTGATGATGGGCCGTGACGAGATGGCGTTGTGGTTGCTGTCGTGCGCGATGTTCAGCAGAAGGAAGGTCTGCGCGAGACCGCCGAGAAGGTACAGGGCGACGAACTTCCATGAACCCGGCCTGAACGTGTACAGAGCGATCCAGCTGAGCGCCAGAACCGCCAATCCGCAGGCGATCTTGCCCCACATCGCGGAATTCGCTTTGGGAGAGAGCTCCTGATCCGCAAAATAGCTGTCCAGGCGGCGGCGTAAGACCTTTGGGAACGTGGCCGCCCCCGCCTGGTCCATCGACTCGCCGGCGCGACCTTCAGAAGGCGAAAGCTCAATCATGTCAGGCGCTTGAGTGGTCACCTCTTGCGGCTCGAACGACACCTGGGCCTCCGGAATCATGGGAATTGAAGAGAACAGCCTCCGGTTTGGGCTCGCTGCGAATTCCCGTTTGCGCAGCGCGTGTCTGTTCGCAATGTTAGGGAGTGCCATTCCGGACATCAAGTGGAAAAGTGGACTTGGATAGTTTCTGTCCTGCGATTCACAAGGGCCCCTGAATGAGGGATGGCATTCTCCGAATGCTTTGCTACCATTATCCTAACAATGGAACGTGACAACCGGAGTCGCCGGGGTGGCGCGAAACAAGCTCGGCGGAGCTCCGTAATCCTTTCGCCTTCTGGTCGGCGACATGGAATTTTCCTCCCCGCAAATTCACCGCTGCCCGTGCCGCGAGGAGACGACCAATCCATTGCGACCATGGACCCACATCCAGCTCTCTTCATTCGACCGCGTCGTCCTGCACGGAAGGGCAGCGCGATATCTAGTTTTTTTCTTGCTTCAACCTGGAGGATCGCCGCTCGATGAAGGGTTCACTGTTAGACCAATTGGACAAGCTGGTTGAGGAACGCCCGAACAAACTCCTCTATTCGTTCCTCGACCTGAACGGCGACCCGATTGAGAGCTACACCTACGCATCGTTTCAGCACCGCACGAAGGCTATAGCGGCGCACTTGCGGAAGGAGCCCCGGTTCACGCCTGGCGAGCGGATCTTGCTCGCCTACCCACCGGGCCTGGAGATGATCTGCGCCTTTTTTGGCTGCGTGCGCGCAGGACTGATTCCGGTGCCGGTCTATCCGCCCAGCTCTCGCGGTTTCCAGAGTGCGCTGTACAAAATGGTGCACATCGCCAAGGACTGCAACGCGGCGGCTGTCCTGACGAGCAAGGATTACCACGCGTCCCTCCGAACCAATCTTGCCCGCAGCGGCGTCTCAGCCTCCGGTGTCGATGTGGAGTACATCTCCGGTCTTCCGTGGATCGCCACGGAAGAGTTCGTCGACACGATTCCGCATCAGGCGCCTGCTGAGCGCTCGGAGATTCTGTTTCTGCAGTACACGTCGGGCTCCACGATGGAGCCGAAGGGCGTCATCGTAACCCACCAGAATATTTTGAAGACGTGTTCGCTCGTGATCGATCACGCGGCGCCGGTGGTCGTCTCCTGGCTCCCGCAGTATCACGACATGGGACTGATCGGATGCTATCTCTATCCTGCGCTGAAGGGCGGCACCACCTACGGCTTCGCGCCAATGGATTTCATTCAGCGGCCGATCCTGTGGTTTGACACCATCACGAAATATCAGGCAACGGCAACAGCGGCGCCAAACTTCGCCTACGACTACTGTCTGCGCGCTTCGCGGCTATCCAAAGAGAGCCTGGAGTATTGCGATCTCAGCTCGCTGAAGGTGCTCATGTGCGCCGCGGAGCCCGTGAAGCCGGATACCTACACGCGCTTTCTGGAGACGTTTCAGCCCTACGGACTCAAGGCGGAGAGCTTCTATGTCGCCTACGGACTCGCCGAGAACACCTTGGCCGTCTCGCTCGGCGGACGCACCATCATCTCTGCGAACAAGCGCGCGCTCGCGTTAGGCAGCGCGCGCATGACGACCGAGGTCTCCGAAATCGACGGAGCCGCACAGATCGTTAGTTGCGGAACTCCGTTGCCGGGCCTCGACGTGAAGATAGTCGATCCGGAAGGCCACTTTGCTCTGAAGACCGGACAGATCGGCGAGATCTGGATCGCGGGAGACGGCAAGTGTCCGGGGTACTGGAACAACTCGGAGCTCACGTTGAAGCAGTTCCGCGCGCGCATTGTGGATGACACGCCGTACGACGACGGCTATCTCCGCACCGGCGATATGGGCTTCTTCCATGAAGGCGACCTGTACGTCTGCGGCCGCATCAAGGACATGATTATTCTGCGCGGCCAGAACTACTACCCGCAGGATATTGAGAACGTTGTCGAGAGATCGTCCGGCCTTATCCGGCACAACTGCGTCGCCGCCTTCCAGATTCAGGAGGACAGCGAGCCTGCGCTGGCCATCGTTGCCGAGGTCAAAAATCCCAAGGCGATTCCCGACGCGCGAAAGATTGCCGCCGCAGTCCGGAGCTATCTCAACGTGGAGGTCGCGGTCATCTCGCTGATCGCGCCCCGTGCCATACCGAGAACCAGCTCCGGCAAGATCATGCGCCACAAGACTAAACAGATGTGGCTCAATGGTGAATTCACGATCCTCTCCGACTTCTCCCGCGAGAAGGACGCCGGCTGCGCCGCCGATGTCTCCGAGATGGAAGGTCCCTTCGCCGAACTCAAGGCCAGGTACAACCTCACCGGCCAGGAGTCTTACAACCTTGTCGAAGCCGGATTGGACTCACTCGACCTCGTCGTGTTCATGCACGAACTCAAAGAGCTGCTGAAAGACAAGGGCGCCGAGATGCTCGCCCGGCAGGTGGACATCGGCGTGATTCAGCGTGTCAGCGTTGCAGAGCTCTTCGGGCTGGCCGAGCAGCTGGAGCGCGCGCCCGAGGAGGCGCTCGTTCAACTTCGTCATTCTCTCGCCGCCTTCCGCGAAGACCAGAACGCCGCCGAGAAAGAGATGATGAGCAACGATTCCAAGCTCATCTTCGACCCCCCAGTGCCTGCAGCTACGCCGGAGATCCCGCTGATGAGCCACGTGCTCCTTACCGGAGGCACGGGCTTCATCGGGCCATTCCTGATCAAGAGCCTGCTGGAGCAGACACGCGCCAAGCTCTACGTGTTGGTCAGGGCTTCCGACGAGCGGCAGGGCATGCAAAGGCTGCGGGCCGCAATGGACTCGATGGGACCGCGCGAGGCCCGTGTGATGGAGATGTTCGAGGACCGTGTGGTTCCGGTCTGCGGTGATCTCGGGCAGCCAGCCCTCGGCCTCACGCAGGAGACCTGGGACTTCCTGAAGCAGGAGGTCGACACCGTCTTCCATAACGGCGCAACCGTAAACTACCTGTTCAACTACGACCGGATGCGCGAAGCCAACGTGCTCGGAACCAACGAGGTCCTGCGCCTCGCATTCGAGGGCCGGCCGAAAGAATTCAACTACGTCTCGACGACCTTCATCTTCGGCTGGGCGGTCAAATCCGTTCTCTACGAGACGGACATGAACGCGAAGATGGAGCTTCTGGACTTTGGATACAGCCAATCCAAATGGGTCGCGGAACAGGTTGTGTTCGACGCGCGCAGCCGTGGACTCTCCACACGCGTGTTCCGTCCCGCTCTCGTCAGTCCTTCTGTCATGGGCGGGGGCAACAACTTCGACATCGCGGTCCGGCTGGTTGCGTTCATGGTCAACCACGGCATCGGCGTCGATACCCTGAATCAAGTGAGCTTCGTCCCAGCAGACATTGTGGCGAACAACATCGTTGCGATTTCGAATACGCCCGGCACGGCGAATCAGAACTACCACGTGGTGCGCGACGAGTACTCGAACATGCTGGACATCACCCAGCTGATTACTGAAGCCACCGGTCGAAAGTTCGAGATCTTCAGCTTGCCCGAGTTTGTTCCTGAACTGATCCGGAGATGCCGGAAGGAAGACCTGCTCTTTCCGCTGCTGGATTTCCTCGTCGGCTCCGTCGACAACATCTCCGCGATGGAGTTCAAGCGCTACGAGAGTTCGACCTACCAGGCTGCCCGCGACGCCTCCGTGTGGGGCAAAGGCGACCCGTCGCTCGAAGACACGGTAAACGGCATTCTGAAGTTTATGCATCGCAAGGGAATCATCTCCGTCGCGCCTCGAGAGCCTGCGCCGCTGACAACTCCCGCCAACGCGATGCTGGACTGCACGGATGCGCTTTCCGTTACGGCTTCTTGAAGAGAAGTTTCTCGGTGAACCGCTGACCCGTTTCCATCGTGCCCGTTGAGGTCACGGTCATCTGGTGCCCATCTGCGGACACCACCCACCTGTCCTTCTGCGTGATCTGATCGTCGCGCCGATAGATCGCATCCACCGTGTGCGGATCAACAAGTTGCAGCGCCACGGTGTCGTTGCGGGAGTTCCTCAGATCATATTGCTTGCCATCGAAGCGGGCGGTGTAGCTGTAGTCTCCAAGGAAGTGCACCGCGCCGCCGTTCTCCGGTTCAATCTTGAGTAGTAGACCCTGACGCATACGAGTTTTGCTGAGATTCTCGGTCCATTCGCCGGCGAACAGATCCCCCGCGACCTTCGCGCCGCTTCGTGTCCACACGGTGATCTGATTCGCTTTGCCAGGTGCCGTGGTCGTGCTGGTCAGCACATTTCCGTCGTTCGAGATCTTTTCGTCGACCGTCGCCACAACAGCTCCGCCTTTTTCCTCCTTCACCTGAACCTCTCGCTTGCCATTCCTGTGCAGCTCAATTTCGTCGAAGCCGAGATTGCCCGGCGCCGCCGATTTGTGTCCGTTCCGGTTTGCGGTGAAATCGAGGTGGGTCTCGCCCGACATAACGACATGCACATTGTCCTGCAGAGGCGTGATGGAAAGCCGGTTCGGCGGGTCGAGGCTCGACTGCGCCGACACCAGCGTCCAGGAACCAACACGGGGGTCTGACACTCCCGGCTGGAGAGCAGCGACTAATCCAAGCAGCACAAGGAAACGAATAGATCCTCCTATCGCAACGGCTCGTTGAATAATATGGCCGCGCGTCCCTACTCTACAGTGACGAATCTGCCGCCCGGCGCAAACCGGGCAATTCCATGTTGGACGCGTGTTTTGGTCCTATGGTTCTTCGGCGCCCCGGAGTGTAGGCGACCTCGTGTCTGTATGACATGATGGGTGCCATGCAGGTGCGCCATTTCTGGGTTTCAGGGGCCGTCCTTCTCGCCGCCATTGCGCTGCTTCCGTTCTCCTTCCACTCCGAACGACATTTGGAGACGGCGACCCGAGTCGAAGGCAGTCAGGCCGAGACCGTCGGGCAGGAGTTGGCCACGCGCTTCCGCTCGCCCTTCGTCAACCGCGTCGCCCTCGTCATCCAGGGACTTCCGCCTGCGGATTCCGACAAAGGTGGCCAGGCGCTCGAGACGATCGAAGCGGAGCTGAAAGACCAACCCGGCGTTTCAGGCGTGGTGTCCTACGCCGATCTGCGCGATCCCATCTTCCTGGGCGATGGCGGTGGCACGTTCGTTCTGGTGGGGCTCGACTCGACCGAAGGCCCTGTGGAAGCAATGGTTCCAAAGCTTCACCAGGTTGCTGTCTCGCTCGAAAACCAGCTGCGGGGCACGTATCCCGCCGTGAAGATCGAGCTCACCGGCGAGATCCCGCTGAACTACGACATTCGCGCGACAAGCTCGGAAGACGTTCGACGCGGCGAGAGCCTCGTCATTCCGGCGACTCTGGCGCTCCTTGTGCTGGCGTTTGGAAGCCTGATCGCCGCCTTCATTCCGTTAGCCATTGGGCAGCTTGCCATTGCAACCACGCTTGCGATCACAGGATTTCTTGCGCAGCGCTGGCATCTCTCCATTCTGGTGCAGAACCTTGCAACCATGCTGGGTCTTGGCCTCGGAATTGACTACGCCTTGCTCATGATCAGCCGCTTCCGCGAAGCCGTTGCGGCTGGGAACGCCGGGCCCGCAGCCTCGGTCATCGCGGCGCGGCGTGCAGGCCGCACGCTTCTTATCTCAGCTTCAACGGTAGCGATCGGTTTTCTGGCGCTGCTGACTGTTCCAATCAGCGAAATCCGCTCTATCGGCATCGCCGGATTCCTTGTCGCCGGAATCAGCGTGCTGCTCACGAACACTCTCGTGCCGGCGGTGCTGGCGCTGCTGGGCTCGCGGATCGACCTTGGCAAACTTCCCTTCACTCCAAAACTGGACTCGCAGCATGCCGCACAGACCGGAAATCGCTGGCGCCGATGGGGAACGGTGATCGTTGCGCACCCCTGGCTCGCTCTGATTTTTGCAGGCACGCCGTTGCTTCTGCTCGGCTGGCAGGCCACGCGACTGGATACGCGCGTCCCCATCGTCAATTGGCTGCCGCAGAAGGCGGAATCCGTGCACGCGCTGAACACGCTGGAGCGAATGAAAAGGTCCGGCGTCGTCGAATCGTTGCGCCTCATCGTCGACCTGCCCGGCGAGTCCATCACACAAACCGACGGGGGCTGGAATGCGATCGATCGTCTCAGCAAACGGCTCGCGAGCGACCCTCGCTGTTATCGTGTGATCTCCGTCACGACTCTGACGGACGGTAACCGCGACTCTCTCAGCAGCCTCTCGCGGGAGACGCATCGCACGGTTCTGAGTGGCGATGGGCACGCCGCTCTTGTTGAAGTCATACCGGCAAGTTCGGTATCGCTGCGCGATCAGGTCGATTGGGTCCGAGAGATCCGTAAGACCGGCGCACCCGCTCTCACCGGCGTGCCAGACGCGACGCTTCTTGTCGGTGGCATTCCCGCACTCAATGCAGACTACGAAACGATCATCAGGAAGCAATTTCCGAGGGTGACCGCGTTGGTCGTAGTGGTAACGTTCCTGGCCTTGCTCGCCGGATTTCGATCAGTGATCGCCGCGCTCAAGGCGATCGCGCTCAACCTGCTTTCAGTCGCAGCATCCTTCGGAGCCTTGGTCCTGGTCTTCCAGTTTGGGCACGGAAGCCAATTCCTCGGAGTTCCCGGCGGAACAGGCAGCGTATTCCCTCTGGTTCCAATCGTCGCATTCGCGATCGTCTTCGGATTGAGCATGGACTATGAAGTCTTTCTGGTCGCGCGCGTTCTCGAAGCCAGAAGGAGCGGCCTGAGCGAGACCGACGCAATTCCGGAGGCGATGGCCCGGACCGCAGGCCTGATCACCAGCGCGGCGGCGATCATGATCGTCGTCTTTCTTGCCTTCACCTTCGGCAATTTTCTCGTAGTTAAGATGATCGGCTTCACACTCGCCGTCGCGGTGTTGATCGACGCGACTCTGGTGCGAATCGTGATCGGTCCAGCACTGCTTCGTCTTGCAGGCGACTGGAACTGGTGGCCCGGGGGCCTCAGGTCTTCACACAAATCGGCAGCGCACGAATGATGGATGGCGGCTAGCGAGCGGTCAGAGCCTTCGTGACAGGATCCGGGAGCTGTTGATCGGCATTCTTGAGCAACAGACTGACATCCCACATGTCACTGTCGGAGAGCAGGTCCTGGTACGTTGGCATACCCGTCAGGCGAACCCCGTTCTTCACCTTCCAGTACGTCTCTCCAACCTCATCATCGGAGACTCCTACAACGTTGCCCTTCTTGTGCTTCTTCCAGAGTTGCGGCGCAGCGGGATACATCGACGTGCCATACGCCGAATCTGCAGTGGGAGTGCCGTGGCAAAAGGCGCAGTCCTCCCGGTAGATCTCCGCGCCACGTTCGAACGCGTCTTCGCTCGCCAGGAACGGAGGCTTCTTGATCTCCCGCTCTATGCGAGCCTCCAAGGGCACATGCACGATCTGCGCCTCGTACGGAAAGGCAGGATCGTTAGCCGCTACGGGCGGATGCCCATAACGCAAGTAAATGTAACCGCCGGCAAACGCCAAAACGATGGCAAAGACGATGCCGAGAAGAAACGGTACAGAACGGTGAAGCGCGGATTTCTGAGCAGCCATGAGCGAATACGGAACCTCGTCTGATCGATAGTTTAACGTCGATTTGGATCTCGACCTACCTGAATGGCACGAAGCCAAAGCTGGCGGCCATTATCGCCGACATGACCGAGGAGCTAAGCCCGGCGGACACCTCGCGAACGCCGTTGCTCCCACGCGTCGAGCTCAGTCCGCGCGAACCGGAGATACGTCTCCGGTCGGATGTTTGAATAGAAAGGATGGTGGAGGCGGCGGGAGTCGTTCTTCTTCGCGCCCGTTTCGTTTCTGCAAGTGGCTGATTCTAAAAAAGCGATGAAAGGGAAGAAAAGGATGCTCTGCTTTTTCTATCGTACATTTATCGTACAGGGATCGAGATTGGTGACCCCTCCCTGACTTAGCAAAAGCGTGGCAATGATTGGAGCTGATGGCGCGGAGGTGATTCATGCATCCAGAGGAATCTAATCGTGCAGTGCGCATTGCCGGGATCAGTTCGTTGGCTGAGAAAGTGTTCGGCAACAATGAAAACGCGGCCCGGTGGCTCCGCAAACCCAAGCAACGTTTTGATGGACGGACTCCGCTAGACCTTCTGCGAACCGAGGCCGGCGGGCGGCTGGTGGAAGAGATGTTGCTGCAACTGGATTACGGCTTCTTTGCCTGAGCGATGGAAGCCCGTGGCAGTCAACCAGAAGCCACACCGTTCGACGAAAGAGAAGCCGACTCTACCCAAGTCGACCGCCAGGGAAGCGCTAACGCAGAAACCTGCCTAACGCAGCCCCTCCATTTGGCTCCGGGTTCGTGCGGGGCCCGCCGGATTTGCAGGTGCTATTTCGATGGTCGCCATGGCGTACGGGTCATCGCGCAACCTGAGGAAAAGCGTTTCCCTGCGAAATGAGGTTTTTATGGGGATGACGAGCGTCGATCCGTCGAAGCCTATCGGCACCGGCACAGCGTTTTCAAAGGTTGCCTTCGAGCTGAATGCTGTCGCCAGAAATAGATCGGTACCTTCTATCACGCATACTGGAGTTTCGAGGTTTGTGCAGCGTACTGCAGTGATGTGAGGCCGCCGCACCAGTTTGCCCAACGAGATCCAATTGCCGTAGCTTCCATCACCGGGTACGGCACGCAGACGGAGTTCCCCGAATGCAGACTCTCCGAAGGCCTTGTCGAGATCCAGCGTTCCCACGACAGTATGATCGTCTTCCAGGGTGAGGTTCGGAGAGTTCAGCGAAAGCATCGTGTGCAAAGCGCCATCGGCAGTCGCGACTTGAATCGCTTGGCTGCGGGGAAATGCTCCCATGCTTTGAACTACGAAGTGAAGCGTTCCGTGCAGCGGGATGTCCACCTGTGAACCGAGGACAACGTCCATCTCTCCCACTTGGCTGGTGAGATCTGTTTCGAGGGACAGGAGCTTCAGCACCGTGCCTGGAGCTTCTGGAGTGATTGGTATCTCGAGTTGTCGACCATCTTTCAGTTGCACGAGCACCTCGGTGCTGCTGGAAGTCGAGCCGACGGCTGCTGACTCTAGCTCAAGACTTCCAGGAACGCTGTGGTTCTGAGGCAAGAAAGGGCGATTGCCGATCCGAGCAGACTGGACACTCTCAAGATGTTGTCCCGTCAAGATGAGTACAGCTCCTGTGGGGTCAAGCAGTGCCTTCTGGACCTCTGCGGAGTTGCCGAAGACTGTGAGGCCGATTCTGCTTTGACTCACACTGCCGTACTGCTGGAGAACGAGCGAATAGTCGCCGGGAGCTTTGTCCTTGAGCGGGAGATCGACCTGCAGGATGCCCTTGGCGAGCGCGGTATAGCGCAATGGCTGGCTCGGTCCAGTGTCGCTCGCAATCGTCATCTGCCGGACACAGGCCGACCCTGTACCGTGCAAGGT
>DASYBN010000319.1:0-3424 GCA_036500785.1 Acidobacteriaceae bacterium | reverse complement strand
GAGATGTTCGACTTCCCGCAGCCGTTCGGGCCGACGATGGCTGCAATGCCTTCGCCCGCGAGCTGCACTTCCGTGCGGTCGCAGAAGGATTTGAAGCCGAGGATCTGTACTTTTTTTAGCTTGAGCAAGGGAGGATACCTCGTACAGTTTAGGGGACGCCTTGCTGGCGGCGCTCGCTAGCTGAATCCTATGGGGAGGAATCAGCCAAATCAACATAGGCGGCGCGAGATATTGTGGATAAGGAGTCCCTATGTCTACATCTTGCGATGTAGCGCAAACCTTGCCCAATCGCTCGATGGACTTTCTTCGTTCAGAAGCTGGCATTACTAACAGCCGTGTTCTGCGTCCAACCATCCTCTGGCAGTCCGCGCAGCTCGTCCGGGCGGTGCCGTTAGCTACTGCAAACAGACGCGTTGGTTGCGCTTGGAGCAACACGGTTTCTATAATCCGCATCATCGAGCGTAGGTGCGAGAGCGAGGCGTGATCTTGAGCGCCAGGCTGGCGGTGCGCTGTCCCAGGCAGAAACTATTGATTTTTCGAGGAGCTCTCTCTATGAAGAAGGTCGTACTGGCTTCGCTGCTCTCAGCGGCCGCTCTGATTCCTTTTGTTATCCAGCCCGCGTTTGGGCAGGCCACCGCCGCCAATGGCAGCCAGGTGCAGATGTCGCAGGAGGAATACGCCAAGTATCAGGCTGCGGTGAACGCCACCACACCGGCAGCCAAGGCGCAGGCGTTCGAGGATTACCTGAAGGCCTACCCGAACTCGGCGGTCAAGGGGGACGTGCTGAATCAGCTCGTTTACGCCTATAGCCAGACGGGCGACGAGGCGAAGACGCTCGACGCTGCCGACCGTCTGCTGGCTGTCGAGCCAAACAATATCCGCGCGCTGACGCTCGAGGTCTACTACCGCAAGCAGGACGCCGACAAGCTGACCGATCCGACGGCCAAGCAGGCTGCGCTCGATAAGGTCGCGACCTACGCGCAGACCGGCCTGAATGCGACGAAGCCGGCGGGCATGTCCGATGCGGACTTCAACGCCCAGAAGAGCACCGCTGCGCCTTTCTTTGAAAGCGCGATTGCCGATGACGACCTGGCAAAGAAGGACAATGCGGACGCGATCAAGGAGCTCAAGACCGAGATCGACTCGCACGAGGCGGATACGGAAAAGCCCAGCCCGGTGCTGCAGGATGTGTACACGCTGGCGCAGGCGTATTACACCTCCACGCCGCCGGATTACCTGAATTGCGCCTGGTATGCGACGCGCGCGGCGGACTTCGCGCCGGAGCCCTACAAGACGCAGATTGGCCAGCTGGCAACCTACTGCTACACCAAGTACCACGGCAACAAGGACGGCTACGACAAGCTGCAGGCTCTCACGCAGACGAAACTTGATCCACCGCCGACGTGCCCGCTTCCGCCTGCCGGTTCGAACGCACCGGCTCCGGCGGGTCCGGCTGGCTGCTGGGCGATTACACCGGCGCCAAAGCCGGAGGACATCGTTGCGAACCTGATCGCGACTACGCCGGACCTCGCAACGCTGGCGCTGAGCGATAAGGAGTTCGTCCTCACCTACGGCCAGCCTGCGGACGCGGACAAGGTCTTCGACACGGTTAAGGGCAAAGCGGTCGAGATTCCTGGTGCGGTTGTGATTGCCGCAACGCCGGATCAGCTGCAGGTTGCGGTTTCCGACGACGCCAAGCAGAGCAAGACCGCGGACTTCACCTTCAACATGAAGGAGCCGCTGAAGACGGTGCCGAACGTGGGCGACACGGTGACGCTGGATGGAACGTACGCCAGCTACACGCAGAAGCCGCTGATGATCACGATGAGCGACGCTTCGGTTGTGACGCCGAAGAAGGCGGCTCCGGTGCACCACGCGCCGGCACACCGGACTCACTGATCGAACATGGGCATAGAAAAAGAGATGGCCTCCTTCGGGAGGCCATCTCTTTTGCAGGCAGGGGAGCGCTCGGCTAGGGATTCAGCAGGTTGACGAAGAGCCGGAAGGCGCCAGGGACGGCTTCGGGGAGCTGGCGGTAGAGGGCGAAGGCGCAGTAGGTCCAATGGCCTTTGCCGAGCTGCACTGTGATGAGGCCGCCGCGCTGCGGGGCCTGCGGGAGGATGTGCTCGGTGGGCTCGCCGGGGTCGTGGGTTTCCGTGAGAGCGGTGTAGTGCGGGTCCCAGGTGTCGAGAAAGCCGTGGCCGCGCTCTTCGATCCAGTTGTTGAAGTCAGCGGGCGCGATCTTGTTGGGTGTCGACAGCAGCGGTGAGGCTGGGTCGAGGAGCTTGACGGGTGCGGTCTCGTCGATGACGCGCTCGTTGTGGTCCGTGAGGGGGAAGGGCGCGTCGGCGGCGGTGAATTCGGGCGTCTGGTACTGGACGACGACGTTGCCGCCGTTGTGCGCGAAGTCGAGCAGAGCCTGGGTGGGTGCGCCGTGGAGGTCGGGGTGCGCGTTGTAGGTGCGCACGCCGAGGATGATGGTGTCGAACGCTTTGAGTTTGTCGGTGGTGAGGTCCGAGACCTTGAGGATCTTGGGAGTGAGGCCGATGGAGGCGAGGGCGGCCGGGACGTCATCGCCCGTGCCTGGGAGGTAGGCGATGCGGCGTTTGTTTTCGGGTGGGAGCTTGAGGTCGACGGGGACGACGCGCAGGGTCGCGGGCGTGTAGAAGTTCGTGCGCGGGAGATTACCATAGCCGACGGGGCGGAAGCCTTCGGTGTAGCTCTGACCGTTCAAGCGGCCACTGGCAGTCAAAGTTGCGATGGTCCGGTTCGTCGCTGGCGGAGTGACGGTGAAGCCGACGGGCTCGCCGGACGTGGACGCCAATGGCGGTCTTACGTGCCAGTCGGATGGCGCCTTGAGCGTGAGGTCGTTGCGCTCGGACGACCCCGTCTCGCGCGTGACGGCGGTGACGGCAACGTTCCTTTGGGCCGGACCGATGATCTGCGCCTGGGAGGAGAGTGCAACGCTGAGGGCGGGAACGAAGCTGACAGGCTGCGCGCCGTCGTGGACTATCCTCGCAAGATTTAGGAGCGCGCCGTCATATGTCGCGGAAGCGAACACGGTGAGAGCAGGCGGAGTTTGCGCAGCGCCACGCAGCTGCGGGTCACTGAGCTTGTAGACGGGCTGCTCGATGTTGTCGCGGAAGAAATAGGGTCGGGTGATATGGTCCGTCTCTGGGCTTCCTAGTGACAATGTCCGATCCAGGGGCTGGCCGGGCAGGGGGCGCGGCCCTTCGCCATCGGAGCTCGCGCCATCGACGAGGCCGTTGCCTGAGCTGTTCTCGATGCCCTCCTTGACGTCGTGAAGCGGGGCGGAGGCGCTTTCGGCGAAGCGCGTTGCGACAATGGCGCTGGAACCTGCGCGGATATCTTGCGCAGGGGCGGTGGCGTCCAGCGTCAGGCCGAGGGCGAGGACCAGTGCATC
>DASYBN010000318.1:0-7501 GCA_036500785.1 Acidobacteriaceae bacterium | reverse complement strand
GGACGCGGATACGGGCTTGGCGCACGAGAGCGTCTGGGTGCCGCCGGGCGAGTGGTACTGCTGGCCGACGGGTCGTCACCTGAGCGGACCGTCGACGACCGAGGTGAGCGCGTCCATCGACCAGACACCGGTGTACGTGCGCAGTGGCACGATTCTGCCGATGGCGCCTCCGATGGAGACGAGCAATGCCAGGCCGCTCGACCCGCTGATCCTGACCGTCTTTCCCCTGAAGGACGGCGAGCGTGGCAGCTATACGCTCTACGAGGATACGGGTGACACGCGGGCGTATGAGAACAACCAAGACATGCGCACTCCGATCTTGGCCGAGCAACGGGGGGCGACGACCGAGGTGACGATCCATTCCGCGCAGGGCAGCTACCCAGGAATGGTGCTCCGCCGCGGTTACGAGTTGCGTCTGCCGGGCGACTGGCCGCCGAACCAGGTGACCGTAAGCGGGCGCGCACTGAGCTATGAGGCGAAGGCTGGAGTTCCGGGCTGGCGCTACGAGGGCAACACGCTGACGACGATTGTTACGTTGCCTTCTACATCGGTGCGGTCAGAAGAGCGGGTTGTGATTACGCGCGAGGCCGCGTTGATTGCGCGGCGGACGGAACTGAACGGCTTTCCTGGTGCGATGACGCGGCTGCGCGAAGCTTTTGATGTGATGCAGCAGACGTGGCCATTGGGGGTGCCACCGGATACGCTCATTGACGCCATGCAGTCAGGTAACCGGATCGGTTACACACCGGCGGAGGCGGGCAGCCAGCTGCGCCATTTCGCCGAGGTGCTACCGCAGGCGATCGCGGCGGTGCATGCGGACGCGAAGGGCTTCCCTCCAGAGGAGGAGAAGGCGATCGAGGAGCGTCGGCAGCGGCTCAAGGGCGAGGAAGCCGCGCAGGCCGAAAAGATGCTTGCCGATTACAAAACGCGCGCCCTGAAAGCTGCGGCTCTGGTGGACGACATTCACGTTGGCGGCCGCTGAGCGGTTTTTCCACCGAGGTGCCTGACCTTTAGCCAGACGCAGGCCTGATTTAAGTCTAGCAATTTGATAGGTATGAACCGGCAACTTTCTGCTGTACTAACGCGCGTTGGTTCCGGTTTGGAACTGGCGCATACCTCGGGTACGCGTTGGAGCGGCGCCGTGGAACATAAGCCGCCGAACGATGGTGAATCCTCACCGCAATTCTATCCGGTTCTCTCCTTGACGTTCTACCTATACTCAGGTTATATGTAGGACGTCATAGAGAGTCGCCGCCCGATGCCGTCCAAAAAATCTGACTTATTGCAGGGCACCTTGGACATGCTGATCCTCAAGATCGTGGCCCTTGGCCCCGTCCACGGCTACGGCATCTCGCTGCGCATCCGCCAGATCTCGCGCGAGGTCCTTCAGGTGCAGCAGGGTTCACTTTATCCCGCGCTCCATCGCCTGGAAAAGCGCGGCTGGCTCCTGGCCGAATGGGGCGAATCCGAAAATGGACGCGAGGCGAAGTTCTACCGCCTCTCCGCCAATGGCAAGAAGCAGGTCTCCGCAGAGGAGGCGAGCTGGCGTCGCCTCTCGGAAGCCATAGGGCTGGTGCTCGAAACCGCTCGTTAGGAGGCATCTATGCGGTGGCCCTCATCGTCACGTCGCAATCATGAGCACGATCTCGACCGCGAGGTCGCTTTCCACATCGACGCCCTCGCCCGCGATTACGAAGCCGCCGGCATGGCGCCCGACCAGGCCCGGCGCCGCGCAAGCATCGACTTCGGCGGGCGCGAGCAGATCACCCAGCAGCTTCGCGAAGTCCATCTCTCTGCCCTCGTGGAAGCTGTGCGCGCCAACACCCGCGCTGCCTTTCGCTTCCTGCGCAAGGCCCCCGGACTCTCCGCCGCCGTCGTTCTCACGCTCGCGCTCGGCATCGGAGCCAACGCCGCCGTTTTCTCCGCCATCGACGCCGTCATCCTGCGGCCGCTCTCGTTCCCGCAGGGGGGACCAGCTCATGACCATCGAGCAGTACGACACCAAGGGCAAATCGCCCGTCAGCTTCGTTGCGCCCATAAGGCTCGAGGACTGGAACCGCCTCAACCACACCTTCCAGGCGCTCACTGGCTACTACACCCAGGACGAATCCGAGACCTCCGGCTCGCTGCCCGAACACCTCAATAACGCCATCGTCGCCCCGCGCTTCCTTCAGGTCTGGGGCATCGCGCCCGAATTAGGCCGCGACTTCTCGCCCGCTGAAGAGCACTTCGGCGGCCCGAATGTCGTGATCATCAGCAACCGCCTTTGGCATCGCCGCTTCCACGCCGATCCCAATGTCGTCGGCAAACTGCTTCACTTCGCCAACAGCGCCTTTTCCGTCATCGGCGTCATGCCCGCATCCTTCGCCTTCCCCGATCGCGCTGTCGACCTCTTTACCGTCAATGCACCGGATGCCCCCTATGCACAGGACCGCAGCTCCACATGGTTCAATGTCGTCGGCCGCCTCAGGCCCGGTGTGACCCGTCAGCAGGCGCTCGCCGATCTCTCCGCCGTACAGCGCCAACTCGGCGCGCAATTCCCCAAAACCGATCGCGACCTCGGCGTTCATGTCCAGCCGCTCAAATCCGAGGTCATCGGGGACATCGGTAGCTCCCTCTGGCTGCTCTACGGCGCAGTCGTGCTGCTCTTGCTCATCGCCGCATCAACATCGCCGCGCTGCTGCTCGCCCGCACTGCCGACCGCGAGCGCGAAATCTCGCTCCGCTTCGCGCTCGGCGCCTCGCGCCGCACCGTCATCGCGCAACTGCTCAGTGAGCTTCTGCTTCTCGCCATCCTCGGCGCTGTCCTCGGACTCGCGCTCGCCGGCGGCGCCGTCCAACTCTTCCACTACTTCGCCAAAGCGCTTCCGCGGGTGGCAGAGATCGCGCTCAACTGGCGTCTCCTCCTCTACACCTTCGCAAGCGCCCTCGTCGCCAGCCTGCTCTCGGGTCTCTATCCTGCGCTGCGCAGTACACGCGGCGACCTCGCCCACACGCTTGCGCAATCCAGCCACACCCACGTCTCCACCCGCGGCAGCTTGCAGTGGCTGCTCGTCGGCGCACAAGTCGCCTTCGCGGTGACATTATTGGTCGGCGCTGGCCTTCTGCTGCGCAGCTTAGAGGAACTCGGCCGCGTCTCACCCGGCTTCGACGCCTCCCACGTCGTCACGCTGCAGCTCAGCGGGCTTGGGCGAAACCGCCGACATGAAGCGCCTCACCCAGCGCATCGACGGTGCCCTCGATGCGCTCCGCGCCGTTCCCGGCGTCGAAGCTGCCGCCACCAGCGACTGGCTGCCCGGCATGCCCGGCCAGTCACAGATTGAGCTGATCCGCGCCGAAGGCGAACAGGACGAGAGCCACAAGATTCTCGCCATCACGCGCCTGGTCTCCTCCGGCTACTTCCACACCCTCGGCATCCCCGTATTGCAGGGCCGGGACTGCGCCGAAGATGGTGGACCGCCCTCCGTGCTCGTCAACCATAGTTTCGCGAGCCGTTATCTGCAGCAAGTCACGCCCATCGGCAGCCACCTGCGCACAGCCGCGCAAAACGTTCTCATGCCTATCGCGGTGATCCGTGGCATCGTCGGCGATGCGCGCGAGGGTGGCCTCAATACCGCACCTTCGCCCACCGTCTACCCCTGCGTCAGCGCCCCCTCGCCGTCGCCGTGGTTCCTCGTCCGCACACATGGCGACCCTATGGCACTGGTCGATACCATTCGCATGAAGCTCCACCGGATCGAGCCCGCGCGCTCCGTCTTCAACCTCTCGCCGCTCGAAGACCACATCAGCGACTCGCTCACGGAAAACCGCCTCCGCACCATGGTCCTGACCTTCTTCGCCGGCACGGCAATCTCGCTCGCCTGCCTCGGCCTCTACGGCACACTCAGTTACCTCGGCCGCATGCGTCGCCGCGAGATGGGCCTCCGTCTAGCTATCGGCGCGATGCGCCGGCAGATTGTTGCCGTCCTGCTCGTCCAGGGGCTTCGGATCGTCAGTATAGGCTGCATCGCAGGATTGGCCATGGGCCGTGCCGCCGGCCACCTGATCCAGGGAATGCTGTACGCCATCACCCCAACGGACCCGGAAACCTATGCCGCGATCGTGCTGCTGGTCGTAGTCGTAGCCACGGGAGCCTGTCTCGGACCGGCGCTCCGCGCCGCCACGACCGACCCAGCCAAGGTGCTGCGCGAAGAGTGATCGTGATTCGTCACCGTCGCCGCGCTGTGCAATCCGACGGCCACTTTCATGTGGTCAACGGGCAATACTTTGCGTGCTTTCGGAGGAGAGCCTGCTCGAAGATTTTTGTTGCGTTCTCTGATGCCACCGTGCGATAACTACGCCATGCGTAGTACGCGACACGTAGTAAACGATGAGAGCGGGGAGGCAGGGCACTATTCCGACCCGCCACTGTTGGTGTTGGCTAGCCTGGCTGGCGGGCCCAAGCATGGGCACGCGATGGTGGACGACATTGTGCGGCTGTGTGGAACGAGGCTGGGACCGGGGACGCTGTACGGAGCGATTGCGCGACTGGAGCAGCAGGGGTGGATCGAACCGCTGCGGCCTGAGGAGCGCCGCCAGCCGTATCGCATCACTGCCGAGGGCATCGGCGTTTTGCGCGCGAGGTTGAGCACGTTGCAGCAGTTCAGCAAAGCCGGGCTGCGACGGCTGGAGGCACTGTGAACGGTGCGCTCGCCCGCCTGCTGACGCGCCTCTATCCGCGGGGCTGGCGAGAGCGCTACGGCGTGGAGTTCGCGGCGTTTCTCGAAGAGAGCAGGGGCGGCGTGCGCGGGTTGGGCAATGTCGTGTGGTCGGCGCTCTGCGAACGCGCTTTCCCAACACGAGGAGGCCAGATGAATCCACATGCCCATGCCGGTTCTTTACGGTTCCACTCCTGGTGTGTTCGAGCGCCGTGGGCGATCTTTGGTCTCGGGTCGGCCCTCGCCCTGGCTGCGGCCTACCTTGTCGCCTGTATCTACTTGTGGTCGGTTTGGAAGGTATTTCTGCCGGGCGCGGATACGCCCTTCGGCCACGCAAACCCTGGGCCGATCTGTGGATTCCAGAATATCTGCATGCAGGCCGGCAAGTTTTATTATTTTGGCGCGCCGATTCTTGTTGGATGGGGAATCGCAATTACGGCTGCCCGTCAGCGGGTGAAGGCCGTCTGGCCGATTGCTGGTCTGATCCTGATCGCGTTGATGGGCGGCACTGCCGAAATTCATGCGAGCCGCACGGCGGTCCCAGGTGGACTCGGACATATTCGTATGAGTTTCTTTCTCCCCGGACCTTCTGTTCAGGATATTTACTTCAGCTTGTTTAATATCCTGCTGATTTTCTCGATGACGATGTTGCCGTATCTTGCCTGGCGGCTATTGCAAAGGGCTCGCTCGCTCTCCGCGTAGTCTTCTTCCGAAATTCCGAAGTCAGGCGAGCGGTGCACGCCGGATCAGGGATAGTTAGAGCTGTTCCGCTGTCCCGCCCCACTCACGGGGATGCACATCCGCGATTGACTGAGAAAAGGTCCACGAGTATCCCGCGAAGTCCTCGGCGTTGTATTGCCGTTCGCCGTAAGGGTAGGAAGTTGGATCTTGTGTGATGCGCGCGCCGTGATCCTTGGCGTGCTTCGCATGGGCATCTGCATCCTCGACACGTACCATGACCGAGTGTCCTAAGCCCAGCGCTGCGCTGGCCTCGTTCGGGCGCATTTCTCTCACGATCACCGCTCCGTCTCCCCACATTCAACTGCACGCGGTGGCTATCGATGCGCAGACGCACGCTAAATCCAAATGCAGCGCACAGCCAGTCCGCAGCCTGATTCACGTCTGGATACGCGAGAACTGGAATGACCGTGGCGCGAGGTATCGAGCGGTTCGCGAGCATCCGGTTCCTCTTTCACTTGGATGCTATTCGAATTGGCTCTTGTCTGGAGTGCCAGATAGACGATGTGGTGTCACTTCTGGAAGAGCAGTGGCGTGAAGTTGATGAGGTTGTCGCGCCATACCATCCAGGTGTGGCGGCCTGGGGTTTCGATGACGGTCACGGGAATCTGCTGTTGTTTCAGCCACGCGGTGAAGGCGCGGTTGGACGTGATGAGGTGATCGTCAGTGCCGCAGGCGACCCACAATAGTTTAAGGCGGTCCTTATCCTTCTGCACCTCGGAGGCGAGGTTGGGGAAGACCGGCTCGTAGTTGTTGTCGGGCACGGCGGAGGAGAAGGCACCAATCCAGGCGAAGTCGTCGAGATGGTTGAGGCCGGTGCGCAGGCTTTCGCCGCCGCCCATGGAGAGGCCGGCGATGGCGTGGTCCTTGCGGTCCTTCGATATGGAGTACATCTTTTCCGCTTGCGGCTTCACTTCGGTGAGCAGGATCTGCGTGTAGAGAGAGAAGTTGCGATCGACCAGCGCTTTGTCGCTCCAGGCGGTCCAGGTATGGGTGATCATGTCCATGGTGCCGTAGCCGAGCGGCATGACGACGATCATGGGCTTGATTTTGTTCTGCGCGATGAGGTTATCGAGGATGCTGTTGGCGCGGCCGACGGCGGTCCATCCGCTTGCATCGTCGCTATAGCCGTGCAAAAGATACAGTACCGGATACTTTTTCTTTGGGTTGTAGTCGGGCGGCGTGTAGACGTAGAAGTCGCTTTGCCGCGCGAGCGTCTGCGATTGGTAGAAGTGATGATGCACAACGCCGTGCGGGACGTTCTGCATATCCCACTCCATGGGCTGAGGGCCGGGAACCTCGATCTCGTTCTGGACATTGAGCAGGTTGGGTTTGATCAGGACGCTGCCGGGGTCGAGATAGGCGATGCCATCGGCGCGGAAGCCGTAACCGTAGAACTCGGCCTGCAGTGGAGCGGTGGTCAGGGTCCAAACGCCGTCAGCTCCCTGGGTCATAGGCTGAGGGTCGGCGCCTTCGAGATCGAGCAGCACGGTCTTCGCACCGGAAGCGGGGAAGTGGAAGGTGATGGAACCGTCCGGATTGACGGTGGGTCCAGCGGGATGCGTGGGCGCAGTTTGTGCGGCTACCCGCTCGGGCGGCGTGTGTTCGTTGTGGACGGTGGGTTGCGCCTGGAGCATGACTGATAGGACGAGCAGCGCAGAGAAAAAGGTGGCAGCGCGGGAAAGGGCTTTCATGTCGCCCAACAGTTTAGAGCATATTCACTTGGTCGAAACGAAAGCGGCAGACGATTGTCTGCCGCCGCTGTGCGATTCCGGTGAATGCTATTTCTTCGGTGCGGGATGGGCAGGCGCCTGCTGGTGGATGGGCGCGGTGGGCGTGCCTTCGAGCACGGAGCCGCCGCCGGCGCGTTTGCCGATGAGGACGAACAGAGAGATCGATGTGACGGTGAAGATGATTGCCGCCCAGGTGGTCATGCGGGTGAGCAGATTGGCGGCGCCGCGAGGACCGAATGCAGTCTGCGATCCCTGGCCGCCGAAGGCGCCGGCGAGATCCGCGCTCTTGCCCTGCTGCAGCAGGATAACCGCGATCATGAAGACAGAGACGATG
>DASYBN010000317.1:0-4201 GCA_036500785.1 Acidobacteriaceae bacterium | reverse complement strand
CCTGCGCAGCACAAACTCCTGCATCACATTCGAGAACCCATCGAACGCCAGCGCGCTCAGCCCATTCTCGATCATCAGCATCCCGCCCTTTTCGCCGCCCGGATAGTACAGCCCCGAGACCGCACCGGCCCCAAAGCTCCCCAGCACATTCGCATACGCCGGCTGCCACCGCCCGTTGTCGCCCTTGCAGACCATCGTCGTCTTCAGCGCATACCATGTCCGGCCGGTCGCGCTGCCTGTGCCCTTGTAGAAGTACCGCGGGTCCTGACGAAAGATCACCGGTAGCACCGATCCCGTCAGGAGCGTGCCCACTGTAGCGTCGGCCATGCCCGCGCCAAACCGCTTGCCGTATCCGCTGGGGCCGCCGCCATATCCGGGAAACTGGTTCCCGGCCTGCTCAAATCCCGCAACTACCGCGACAAATGCCACGTTCGCCGGGTCCACCACACTCTTCCAACCGAGCTCAAACTTCAACTTTTTCGTCAAAGGCTGCGGATTTGCGTCATAAACCACGTAAAAGTTGGGCAAAATGCCGCCAATCCGCTGCGTTTCCTGCTGCCGCACCTGGATCGTGGCCATCTGTTCCTGCGTCATAGCGGTCACCGACATCACCGCGCCCGCATGCAGCATCATCGGTTGCAACTCCACCTGCTGAGCGTCCGCAAGAGTTCCCTCGCGCATGCCATCCGCCATGCCGTCTTCGCTCGCCGTCACCGTAAATGAGCCTGCCGGCAGACCTTCGAAGCAGAACCGGCCATCGCTTCCGCTGGTCAGCTTATGGCTCGAGCCTTCGGCGATCAGCACCACCTTGGCGCCCGGAATCAGCGCGCCCTGGTCGTCCTCCACGACGCCACTCACCCGGCCAGCGCTTGGAGCACTCGCAGCCGACGGCCCCTGCGCGCACGCGCACGCTACGGCCAGCATCAGCGCCACCATTCCGCCGACCCGCGCTCCCGCGCGCGCCGCTCTCGCCGCACGATTCACCCGCCCAGCCTAGCGGCGCCGAACCAGCATCGCCATCACCCCTCCGTACAATCAGGTAATGACGCTTCGGCTCGCCCCTACAGACGCGCTTCTGGTCATCGACATGCAGCGTGACTTCCTGCCTGGCGGCGCTTTGGCCGTCACCGAGGGCGACACGATCATTCCCGGAATCAACGCCGTCGCCGCAAAGTTCGAGCATGTCATCCTCACCCAGGACTGGCACCCGCTCGGCCACATCTCGTTCGCCAGCTCCCACCCCGGCAAGCACCCGTTCGACACGATAGAAGTTGCCTACGGAACCCAAACGCTCTGGCCCGACCACTGCATGCAGGGCACCCCGGGCGCCCAGATCGATCCGCGGGTGCAAATTCCCAACGCCGAGCTGATCCTGCGCAAAGGATTTCGCCGCGACATCGACAGCTACTCGGCTTTTCTCGAAGACGATCACAAGACGCCGACGGGCCTCGCCGGCTATCTGCGCGAGCGCAATCTCACGCGCCTCTTTTTGTGCGGTCTAGCCTACGATTTCTGCGTCGGCTTCTCCGCCATCGACGGCGCCTCGCTCGGCTTTGAATGCCACGTCCTCGAAGACCTTTCCCACTCCGTAGCCCTTCCCGGGACGGTTGAAAAAACTAACGCCTGCTTCGCCGAATCGAACGTGAAGCGCATCAACGCGGACCGACTCGACGCATGAACGCACAGCACGCAGATCGCGACCTTTGGCCTGAAGCGATGGCGACTGTGACTGCCTGCAAGTACGAGTTCGACGCTGGGCGCGCGTTGGCTTTTGGGCTTCCAACGACACGGCACTTCCGCATCACCTTCAATTACTGGGCGCCGAACGCCGAGGACATCGACGAGCTTCACACGGGCGAGCTCACGTCAGAGAAGGCAATGCACGTCGGCACGCTTTTTCCCATCCGCTACAACGCCAACGCTCCGCATGAAACTCGCGCTCATTCGCACGAAATGGCGCCAGTCGGGCGCACTCCGATCCTTGCGATTGGCCTGATCGGATCGGTGATTCTTTCGTTCGTCTGGCTTTTGATTCTTCGCGGCTGCCATTAACACGGACCGGAAAGCGTGGAACGGGATTGTTCTACGTGGAACATTCATTAGTTCCGGAATAATAAATGTGGGAAACGCAGATTCCTGAGGATTACGCTCGGCGGCGTTTCGATGATCGCACAATCGAGGTTTTCGCGAGCACTGCGACGCCGCATCCTCGCTACCGCCCCAGCTCCTCAGCCCGGATTACCACACGACCAAACTCGACGCCAGCGCTCATCCCGCGTCGACGGTCGATCAAACCCCACTCCGGTTGTCCCTCAGCCGTCATGATCGACATCAGGTGCAGACCATTGGAGAAACTGACAAGCAGTTCCGGTAAGCGACCGGTCAACTGCAGGCTCGTTACTGACGATCCGACGACGCGGTGCAATAGCGGCATCCATTTCTCTTCGTCGCTCCAGCTGCCGCACCATATCCGTCGCTTTCCTTCTAGCCGCCAGCTCCACTCAATCATCACGGTCCATTCGCCACGCTCGTTCCCCGGCTGCCGTCGCGACGCACTCGCCCGGCCGAAAGCTTGCCCAGTTCCAGAAAGATCGCCGAACCATAGCCTCTCCACACATGCGACACCGGCAGACCAACGGCCGGCTTCACAAACTCGGCGAAGTCTATATCAGTTCGCTGAGCGATTGGTAAACCCATCAGAGCCCCAGTTCCTCCGCCCGCCCCTGCATCGCCGTCACACAATTCCCAATGTGCTCTTCCAGCGGAATTCCCAGGAGCTCCGAGCCCAGGGTGATATCTTCGCGCTTGACTGCGCGGGCGAAGGCTTTGTCCTTCATCTTTCTCTTGACGCCCGCGACCTCCACCTCCGCAATCTTCTTCGAGGGCTTCACCAGCGCGCACGCCGTTAGAAATCCTGCCAGCTCATCGCACGCAAACAGAGCGCGATCGAGATGCGTCTCCGGCTTCACGCCCGAATAGTCCGCGTGCGCCAGAATGGCGTGCAGAATCTCCTCCGGCCAGCCGTTGTCCCTCAAATGCGCGACGCCGATAAACGGATGTTCGGCGGGAGTCGGATGCTTCTCGTAGTCGAAGTCGTGCAGCAAACCGGCGCAGCGATACCTCTCCGCGAATGCGCGCACTTCATCGCCGGTCAGTCCGAGCCGCTCCGCCTCACGCACGCCATAGCTTTCGGTGCATGCGGCGACGGCCAGGCCGTGCTTCACCAGCGACTCACTGGCAGTCCACTCCCGCAATAGTTCCTCTGCCCTGTCTGCACTGAAACCGTCTTCCATCTGCAACTCACCTCACTCTTCTTTACTGTCTCTTTCGCTTTATTCACTATTCACTAACCACTATTCACTTGCTGCTCTATTTACCACCTTGGTTCAAACTCCGCTTTCTTCCGGTTTTCTCTGGGACTCTTCCGCAATACCCCTTGACTCTTCGGGCACCGGGGTGTCACAGTAGGCACATCGCTCACCCCTTATCGGACGTGACGCGCTGCGGTGCCCGCTCTGGCAGCCGCCCGCAACACACAACATGGCAACAGGAATGGCTCCCATCGCCGTACCGACGCCCCATCCACAGGCCATCGCAGGTGCAGAACGCGAGGTCCTTCGCTGTGACCACTGCAAACTGGTCCAGTTCCGCACCGCCAACGACATCTGCCGCAAGTGCAAGAAGTCTCTGCTGCCTGAGCTGCCTAAGGTTCAGCCGATTGCTGTTGCCGACGAGCCCGCAGAGGCTCCCGAGGCCCAGGGCATCCAGGTCGCTTCGGCTGTTCGCGATCTCCGCCACGTCCGCAACCTTTCGCAGCGGCAGCTCGCCACGCGGATGAACGTCCCGCGCACCTACATCTCCAAGATCGAGAACGGCAAGGCCATGCCCACGCTGTCCTCGCTCGATCGCCTTGCGCGCGCGCTACAGGTGGATATTTCCGCCCTGCTCCGCGACGCGCCGACGCGCCACAAGGACGAGACCGCCGTTCTGATGACGGATCCCTTCCTCGCCGAGATCGCGAAGTTCACCTCGCACCTTACCTCGACGCAGAAGTCGATCTTTTTGAACCACGTTCGCGAGCTCGCCCAAGGGCGCGCCCGCAAGCTGGCCTAACGACCAGCGCCGCACGACCGCAAGACCTCCAGGCGTCGCTTGCCCTCCGCACTCGCGGAGCCGGCGGGCGACGCCTCTCCGTTTTTGC
>DASYBN010000316.1:0-7797 GCA_036500785.1 Acidobacteriaceae bacterium | reverse complement strand
ACCGAAGACCCAGATCCAGATGGGCCAGTGCGCAAGCCGATAGCTCAGCTTGTTGTGCTCGCGGATTTTGCGTTCGTGAGCATATTCCATCTTGCCGGCATAGGACATAGTGGCGAGTGTCACAAATACATGTGGCAGCGTCAACGAAGCGGCTTACCAGCCGCGGTCGATGGTTTGCCACGCGTGGATGCGGTGCAGGAATCGAAACTCATGGCGAAAGAAGAGCGGGACTTCGAGATACCCACGCCTGACAGGGAAGCCGCCGTAGATCGGCAGGGTCCAGCATGTGCAGTAGAGAAAGGCAAGAATCACAAGCAAAGCGCGGCGGGGGATTCGCACTGATCTGGCTGTGCCGCTCGAGGGTTGGAAGCTGCCGGCGCGATGCGCTGCGGCCAGAATGACGACCAACAGGCAAACGGCTTGCATGTGGATCCAACGGCCCCAATCGATCGTGAGATAGAAGAGGGGAGCGGAGGTGAGAGCACAAAGCACAGCCGCCGACGCGATGACCTTCACCTCGAAGTGCAGATGATCTCTGCGATACATTCTGACGAGCGCGATGATGTGCGGCGCGAATGAGAGAATTGCCAGCACGGCGTACAAGGGCCAGAAGTGCAGGTTCTGCAGCTCTTCGCTGCGCGAGTGCTCAACGGTCCAGCTTAGGTGACGGATGGCGCCGGCGCAGAGGTCGCGCGTGTCGTCGATGTTAATCCAGCGGCCGCCGACCGATCGGCATATACCCATGGCGACCGCCATATTTCCGGGGTACAGCCGGGCCAGGTTGATCATCAGCCCGGCGAGAGCAAAGGGTCCCACGGATACTTTGGCCATGTACTTCAGGTCTCGCGTAACCACGGCGATTGCGGCGAAGAAGTAGGGCAGGCAGCAGAACATCGCACCATGCGAGAGCATCATCACTGCAAAGAGTGCGCCAATCGAAAGCGAGAGGGCGAGAGCGCTAAGACCTCGCCGCGTCAGCAGGATTACCGACGGGAGTGCGGCGAAGAGCAGGACCTCCTTGCGGCAGCCGTTGCCGGGATTCAGGATCATGAACGGCAGGGTGGCCGGCGAGAGAAGCAGGCAATACCAGAGCAGATTGCGGCGCAGCGGCGCGGCCAGTCTGTACACGCCGTAGAGGAACACGGAGTAGATTGCGATCTGGATAATGACTGCCATCCACGGCAGCGGAATGTGCAGTGCGTGACCGAGCAGAAGGATGATCTGGCCCATGAGACCGCGGCGGACGAAGCCCTGGGTGTAGTTGATAAGCCAGTCACCGATAAGGTAGGACGGCGCGAAGCAGAGGTCGAAGACCGAGTAGAAGATGACCGTCACGAGCAGCACGATCATCAGCGTGCCGAGCGTATAGCGTGAGGCAAATTCGGATGCGCGCGAGGCGGCTCTGTTCAACATGCGGTGGACTCTGCGTGTGGAGATCGTCGTGCACACTCGTACAGAACCAGTATAGGTTTGGGGGACGAGCGCTGTGAGGTCCGCTAGGGGAGCGTGAAGTTTGCGACCAGGGGCAGATGATCGGACGCGACGAGCGCGGTGGGCGTGCGTATGAGCCGGGTGGAGATGAGTTCGAGCGGCGGCTCGTAGAAGCAGTGATCGAGCGTGAGCAGTGGAAGCAGGCCGGGGAAGGTAGCGGGAACGCGCAGTGCGTGGCTGGGACGAAAGGTCTGGAAGGTGGAACGCAGAAGGCGCGTGGTGAGGCCGCGGGTCCACTCGTTGAGGTCGCCGACGAGGAGGCGTGGAGGGGAGAGCTCGGCGTTGCCGAGGACCTTTTCACCGAGCAGCAGACGAGACTGGCGGCGGCGTTCGTAGAGGCCGGTGCCGAGGTGCACGTTGAAGAGGTGCAGGAGATGCGGGCCGAGGGTGATGTCTGTCTGGAGGGCGCCTCGTTCTTCGCGGCGTGAGGTGAGGTCGTGGTTGTGCCAGGAGCGAATGGGCAGGCGCGAGAGCGTGAGGTTGCCGTAGGTGCCGCCGTGGAGCGGGCGATTGGCGCCGAAGACGGAGGTGTAGCCGGACAGGGCGCGGCTGATTTCGCCGGCCTGATCATATATTGACGTGCCGCGGGCGCTGAGCCGCGTGCCCGGCGCGTTGACGACCTCCTGCAGGCAGATGATGTCGGCGTCGAGTGGATGGAGAACGCTGAGGATGCGCGCGGGCGAGATGCGGCCATCGAGGCCGCGACACTTGTGGATGTTGTAGGTGACGATGCGAACGCGGTGAGGCGCTGCGCTCATTGCTGCCGCTCAAAGATCCAGCCGAGAAGCTCGGGGGCGCGCTCGGTGACGGGACGGTGACGCCACTCGTCGAGGGTGATGCGACGGCTTTCGGCGAGGTCGTGTGCGAGGTCGGATTCCATGCGCTGGGCGAGCGTGGCGTCGCGCACGGCGAGGTTGACCTCGTCGTTGAGGCCGAAGGAGCGGTTGTCGAAGTTGGTGGAACCGACGATGGTCCAGAGCTCGTCGATGACAAGAATCTTGGCGTGAATCATCGAAGGCTGGTACTCGTAGACCTCGGCGCCGGCCTTGAGCAGCGGGCCGTAGCCGCCGCGGCTGGTGGAGCGGGTGAGCAGGTGGTCGGACTTGCGGCCTGGAACGAGGATGCGGAGCTTTACGCCGCGCTCTTCAATGGCACGGCAGAGCTCGTGGGTGAGGCTCTTGTCGGGGAGAAAGTAGGGCGTGGTGATGGAGATGGAGCGCTTCGCGGATGCGAGCAGGAGCTGAAAGAGAACGCGGGCGCGTGTCGAGCCGCCGATGGTTGGCGTGGAGTTGACGACGAGTGCGGCGGTGGCGTCAGGGCAGTGGATCTCGGGGAACCATGCCTTGCCGGCGAGGAGCTCGCCTGTGGCGGCGAGCCAATTCTCGGCGATTGTGGCCTGCAGGTTAGGGACGGCGGCGCCTTCGACGCGGATCATAGTGTCGCGCCAGCGTGGATCCTTGCCGACGCCCTTGAACCACTGGTCGGCGATGCCCGCGCCGCCGATGAAACCGATCTGGCCATCGACGACGAGCAGCTCGCGATGCGTGCGGTTGTCGAGTTGGAGGACGCGGTACCAAGTCGGTGCGTTGTAGAACGCGAGCTTGCCGCCGGCCTCGAGGAGCGGCCGGAAGTAGCGCTTGGGGACGCTGGCGGAGCCGAACGCGTCGAGGACGACATTGACGTGCACGCCGGCGCGGGCGCGCTCGGTAAGGGCGTCGAGGTAGAGCTTGCCTATCTCGCTGCGCTGGAAGATGTAGGCTTCGAGGCTGACGCTGTGCTGCGCGGAGCGGATCGCATCGAGTGCGGCGGGGTAGAAGTTGGGGCCGTTGGTGAGGACCTCGAAGCGGCCGGTGCGATTGGCGGGCGCGTCGGCGAGGGACTCGAGGAGCGCGAGGAAGGCGTCGGAGTCATTGGTGGGGAGATCGTCACGGGAGACGATGTCGTAGTTGGGCGAGGGACCAAAGATGCCGGCGAGCATGTAGGCCACGATGAGCGCAAGTGCAATGCCGCCGAAGACGGCGGCCCATGTGGGCACGGCGATCGCGATGAGCAGGGCCTGGCACATCCCGTATGACTTAGATGCTTGATGCGTATTGCGATGCAGTATGGCGGGACTGGTATTGCACTCGCCCGCTCGCAGGGCTGGGTCTGCGGGGTAGCCGTGCGTACCACCGAAGGTAAGGATCGCGGCACGAAAGTTGCAGCAAAAGTGTGTGGAAAAGGAGCAGAATACTTTCTCACCAGCCACGAATCGGGTACGGCTGGTTGGGATGTTGAGCTTTATTGGAGATGGGCTATGTCGATTTTGCAAAAATTGATTGCGACCCTGCAGCATCGCACCGAGAGTGCGCCGAAGTTCGACCAGAATCTGCGTGCGGAGGACGGGTTTGTGCGGCCGTCGCAGCGCGGGTTCCTGCGGATCTATTGATCTGACGCAGAGTGTGTGGCGCTCCGCGTGAAGGCGCTATTCAGTGCGGCCGGGGCGCGTCATCAGCTGGTGTATCGCGTCGCGTGGGCTGCGGTCCTTGTGAAGAATGGCGGCCATCTGCTCGGTGATGGGCATTTCCACGCCATAGCGCGCGGCCAGGCCCAGTGCGGCCGTGGTGGAGAGAACGCCTTCAGCGACCTTGCCGTTGAGGCTCGCGAGAATCTCAGGCAGCTTGCGGCCGCGGCCGAGCTCGACGCCGACCGTGCGGTTGCGCGATAGATTGCTGGAACAGGTAAGGACAAGATCTCCGATGCCGGAGAGGCCGGCCATGGTCTCGCGCCGGCCGCCGCAGGCTATGGAGAGGCGTGTGATTTCGGCGATGCCGCGGGTGATGAGCGCGGCGGCGGCGTTGTGGCCAAGCTCGAGGCCGGCGACTATGCCGGCGGCGAGGGCGATGACGTTCTTGAGCGCGCCGCCGAGCTCCGTTCCGGCGAGGTCCTCGTTGCGATAGACGCGGAGTGAGGGCGAGGAGAAGTCGTTCTGCAGCCGCGTGCCGATGGCGGGATCGTCGCAGGCGATGGAGAGCGCGGTGGGCATGGCCGCGGCGACCTCCTGGGCGAAAGATGGACCGCCGATGACAGCGATGGGATTGTTGCCGTCGGTGTGCTCGGCGATTTGTTCGGCGATGACCTGGGACATGCGAAGGAAGGTCTTCTCCTCGATGCCTTTGGAGGCGGAGAGCAGGATCTGCGTTGGGCTCAGGTGCGGCGCGATCTGCTGCATGATCGAGCGCAAGGCCTGCGAGGGTGTGACGCAGAGGATGATCTCGGCGTCCTCGATTGCATCCGTGAGGGCAGCCGTTACGTATACGTCCGCGGGCAGGATGCAGCCGGGAAGATAGCGGGTGTTCTCGCCGGTTTCGCTTAGCTGATGCGCGTGCTCGGCCGAGTGGGACCAGAGACGAAGATTGTGGCCGCCGCGGCGTGCCAGTGAGATGGCCAGCGCGGTGCCCCAGGCGCCTGCGCCGAGTATCGCAATACGGCTCATGCAGGGACCTGCTTGTTCGGGTCAGGAGGTGTGGGGGGTGATTTTTTGCGGCCGAAACGGCTCTCGGTGCCCTGCATCAGACGGGCGATGTTTGCGTGATGCTTGATGATCACGAGCAATGGGATGAAAAGGATGCCGCCGACGAAGATGGGCGAGCGATCGGGCATGAATAGCATGCAGAAAATTGGCATCACAAATGCCGCGACGACGCTGGCGAGTGAAACGTAACGTGTGATGGCAAAGAGGACGATGAACATGCCGAGGGAGCAGAGCGCAGCCAGCGGAGCAATCGCAAGGAAGACGCCAAGCGCGCTGGCGACGCCCTTGCCGCCTTTGAAGCCGAGCCAGATGGGGAAGACGTGGCCGAGTACGGCGGCGATTCCGGCAGCGATCGCGAGATCCGAGGGAAAGCCCGGAGTTCCGGGCGCGAGGTACTGTGCGAGCTTGACCGCGGCGAAGGCCTTGAGCAGATCAAGAACCAGTGTGAGAATGCCCAGGCCCTTGGCTCCGGAGCGAACGACGTTGGTCGCTCCGATGTTGCCGCTGCCGGTGGCGCGGATGTCTTCCTTGCGAAAGAGCCGGACGAGGATGTAGCCGAACGGGATCGAGCCGAGCAGGTACGCGACAGCGAGGGTGAGCAGCCAGAGACGCATGCGATGGGTTGAGTTTAGCGAATCCGGGCGAGGCGCGTTGTGAATCGCCGGTTGAGCGTCAGAGCAGGGTGCGGCGGATGAGCTCGAGGGCGTGCTGGGTGGACCAGAAGCGGATGCGCTCGCGATCACCGGAGAGGTTGAGCTGCTTCACCTGCGTGTCTTCGCCGTCGGCAAAGCCGATGTAGACGAGGCCGACGGGTTTGCCCTCGTCGGGTCCTTCGCCGCCGCCGGGGCCGGCGAGGCCGGTGAGCGAGAGGCCGAGGGAACACTCGGTGTTTTTGCGGATGCCTTCGGCGAGGGCGCGTGCGACCTCGGGGCTGACGGCGCCGTGCTTCTGGATGAGGTCGGGCGGGACGTTGCAGAGATTTGTTTTTTGCTCGCTCGCGTAGACCACCGCGCCGCCGTGGAAGCTGCGTGAGGCGTTGGGGATTGCAGTGAGGCGCTGCGAGAGCAGGCCGCCGGTGATGCTTTCGGCGACGGCGAGCTTGAGGTCGCGGACGCCGAGCATGAGGAGGACGACCTCTTCGAGCGATTCGCCGTGCGAGGAGAAGATGTCGTCGCCCATCTCATGCTCGATGAGCTCGGCGAGTGCGTTGACACGGGCTTCGGCGGCTTCCTGCGTGGGTTTGGTGCAGGCGAAGTGGAGCTGGATCTCGCCAGACCCGGCGAGGATTGTGGTCTCGACGTCGGTGAACTTCGTGTAGATGGGTGCGGTGCGCGCATCGACGGTGGACTCCGGCAAGAGCGCGATGCGGAGCAGGCGCTTGGCGATAAAGCGTGGCGGGAGGCTGGCGGCGAGGCGCGGCGCGCACTCGTCGGTGAAGAGCGCCTGGAGCTCTTTGGGTGGGCCGGGGAGGAGGATGAGGATTTTGCGTGTGGGCCGATTGTTCGAATCGGTCCATGTGGTGTCGAGCCACTGGCCGGGTGCGCTGCCGAGGCGGTTGGGGAGGAGTTCGGCGCCGTCGATGACCTCGGCCTGTTTCTCGTTGTTGGGCGGCATGGGGATGCGACGCTCGGCGAAGCGCTTGTAGAGCGCGGCCATGGTGTCGGGATCTTTGTGGAGCTCGACACCCAGTGCGTCGGCGACGCAGTTGCGCGTGAGGTCGTCCTCGGTGGGGCCGAGGCCGCCGGAGGTGATGACGATGTCGGCGCGCGAGAGCGCGATGCGCACGGCGGAGGTGAGGTGATCGCGGTTGTCGCCGATGATGGTCTTGAAGGCGACGGAGACGCCGAGGTCGTTTAGTGCGCCGGTGAGGAAGAGGGAGTTGGTGTCGGTGCGGAAGGGCGTCAGCATTTCGGAGCCGACAGCGATGATTTCAGCGATCATGTTGTTGGTTGGATGCTATTACGAACGGAGTTTCTGAAGATCGTTAAATACATGGCAGTCGCGAGAACAGAGATTCCGGTTGCAATCCCACCCATGTAGAGAAAGTCTCTCATTGCAGAACCTTCAGAAACTTTGCACGCGTATGCCCACGCTGCGATGATCAGCGGTCCAATTGCCATCCCTGAAATCGCGAGTGCCCAGAACCTCCAGCCATCTGCACGGCTGAATGCCAGAACGATTGGCAGCGAAAGAAGCCAACCTGGAACGACGAAGATTGACAGCCCGACTATGGTTCCCAGTATCGAACTCTGCCCATCGGAGTGAACAAGCGTAATCACAACGCTAACAAATGCTTCGGCAACGAGGGCGCTAGCGAGCGACAGGAGCAGACGTTTCCACCAATTCATACGAGCGGCCTGCCTTGGATGGCGAGGTCGACGTGGAAGAGGGTGGTACCGGAGGCGAGGGCGGCGCAGCCGTCGTCGAGGAAGCAGAGGCCGACGAGGTCGTTGCCGGCGATGAAGAGCTCGGCGGAGGAGCCATCGGGTGTGATGCGGATGATGCCGCGGCGGCCGTGCAGTGAGGCGGCGACGTAGACGTTGCCGTCGGTGTCAAGCGCGAGGCCCTGCGGGCGTCCGAGGCCCTGATAGAAGACGCTGATGTCGCCGTTGGGAGCGATGGCGTAGATGGGCTGGTTGGAGCTCGTGCTCGGCGCCGTGACAAGGAGAATGCCGTCGTCGCGGAAGGCGAGGTGGTAGGCGGCGACGGAGGGCTCGAGCGTGGCGAAGACGAAGACCTCGCCGGGGTTGTGCGAGCCGTAGGGGCCGACCTTGAAGATGGTGCCGGAGCGG
>DASYBN010000315.1:0-1550 GCA_036500785.1 Acidobacteriaceae bacterium | reverse complement strand
GGCCTCTTCCGATGAAGATCGCGTCGGCATCCGATTCGCTGGCCATGCTCAGCAGCGCCTTTTTGACCGAGCCGATGGTGATGCGGACCGGGACATTGGTTCCCGCCGCCTTCTGGATCTCAGCGATGCGCTCCATTGCCTTCTGCTTCTCGGCCTGATGCAGTTGCTCCCGCAGATCGAGCTGAACGGCGAGCTCGGGATCGCCACCTTGTATCGCGTAAAGGATGGACAGCCGGCTGTTGGCCTCTGCCGCTCCCTGGGTGGCAAAGCGCAGCATGCGCTCGGCATTTGGGCTCAGATCCATCGCGCATAGCCACTCCCGGTGATCCAAAGGCCGCGGCGCGATCGTCTCGGCATGCGTGCTGGTCAGCACCGGGCAGTCGGCATCGTCCAGCACCTTCGCCGTGGTCGAGCCCAGTAGCATTCGCCGGAAAAATCCCGTATGCGTCGGCATCACAATCAGATCGAACCGGCCTTCTCGCGCGGTCTTCGCGATCTCGGTGGCCGCGTCCCCGGCAGTGACGATGCGTTCGTACGCGTCGATAGAAAACTGCGCCGCAAGAAACGCAGCAAGCCGCTCACGGCCAAGAGTCACGTGCTCCTCGGAGATCTCAAATGGAGACCGGGAGTACAGTTCAAAGCCGCTGTGGCTCGCCGGATCAACGACGTGCAACAGCGTTACTTGCGCTTGATAGATTGCCGCCGCTCGCCGTACATAAGCTGCCATGGCAACGCACGCGGGCGAGAAGGCCACCGGATAGAGAATTTTTTTAATCAGAGGCATTGCATTCACCCTCGGGAGTGACTCGAGGCCGCGGTCACTCTATGAATTGTTGCATTACGGGGATTGTTGCATTGCGGGCTGTGTCATCGCTCTGCATGTGTGTCTGGTGTGCGACCGGCAAGCAGCGCGGCCAGTGCGCGCCCGCGATGGCTCAGCCTCTGCTTCGTTTCGAGATCGATCTCCGCCATCGTCTTGTTCAACTCCGGCAGCCGGAACAACGGGTCGTAACCGAAGCCACCCGTCCCCCGCGGCTCAGCCTCGATCTCCCCCTCCACCGCGCCATCGGCCGTCAGCAGCGTCACGCCATCGCGCGCCAGCGCCAGCACGCACCGATAGCGCGCCGTCCACGGTCGCACACGCCCGCGAAGCTGCTCGATCAGATAAAGATTGTTCCGTCCGTCCGCGTTCTCGCTGTCGATCAGGTCAAAGCCCGCATCGTCCGCATAGCGCGCCGACCGCACCCCCGGCGTACCGCCCAGCGCATCCACCTCCAACCCCGAATCATCCGCCAGCACCAGCAGCTCCGGCCGAGCGCGGCTGTAAGCCTCCGCCTTCAGCCGCGCATTGGCCTCAAAGGTCGCGCCATCCTCTTCCGGCGCAGGAATGTCGTTCAGTCCCGGCAACACCGCGATCTCCGCGCCGAAGACCGCCGCGGCCACCGCAAAATCGCGCAGCTTGCCCGCATTCGAGCTGGCAACATAGATCGTCTCCTGCAGCCGTGGCGCGCTCAACGCATCGCTCCATGATGATCATGGTGCATCCCGTG
>DASYBN010000314.1:0-2055 GCA_036500785.1 Acidobacteriaceae bacterium | reverse complement strand
GCGCGGGTGGTCGTGACGGTGCAGCGGGAGCGGAGCGCCGGGCTGGATGAGCGACCGCCAGACCTTGACATCGGCGTTTTCGAACTGCGGCGTGCGGCCGGTCTGCGCGGGAGGGACGGCCTGGTAGATGGGCATGGCCGTCGACAGCATCGCAGCGGCCAGCCCGACTGTGACGCGGGACAAGAGTGCCTGCATGGGTAGAGCTCCTGGATTATGGTGAGAGGCCTTGGCCAGGAGTGTACACGCGGGCAAACGAAGACGGGCAGAGCCGAAGCTCTGCCCGCTTGAAAAGCTGGTAGTTAAAAGCCTTTGGTGGTCTTTCTATCGCTTCGACTGACCGCGGCTCAGCTTCTTCACCTTGGCCTTGTTCTCGCCGCGGGGAGTAGTGCGCTTGGCCTTGGGTGCGGCCTTCTTCCGCGCCGTCCGCTTGACCTTCTTGCGCTCTTCTTTATCGGTGATGCTCTTCGTGTTTGCCATGTTTGGTGACGATCAACTTTCCAGAAATTTGTGCGGGCCAGCAGCAGGGATCACTTATCTGCTCTGTTTTACAATCGCTCAAGCTGGGCGAACTTCTCCACCAGCTTCTTCGTGCCGTGCCCCGTAAATTGTACTGTAATCTTCGCATCGTCACCGTCGCCTTCGCGCGCCGCGATGATGCCTTCGCCATATTTCGGGTGCCGGACGCGAGCTCCTTTGCCCAGGCCCGTGCGGCCGGTGGGCGCCGGAATGTCCATCTTCGGGCGCGCGGGAAAGCGCTTGGCTTCGGCTCCCGAGCCGCGGGCGCCAGCCTTGTAGCCGATTGCGCCACCTTTGCCGAAGAATGCGGCGGTGTTGTCCAGGGCGCCTGAGCCGCTCCGAGGACGGTTCGCGCTGAAGCGCTGCGCTGCGTAGTTGCGTGCGGAGCTGCCTTGCGCCGAGCTGGAATCCTGACTCTCGTCCTCGTAAGAGTAGTGGCCGCCGCCTTCCTCATCGTTGTTGCCGAAGCGGCGGCGCTGCGGATACGGCGTGGCATACGCGTTGCGGTAGTCGAGTCCGCCCCCGTAGCTCGCGGGCGAGCCGAGGTCCTCGATCAGCTGCGACGGAACCTCCTCGAGAAAGCGCGACGGCGTGCTCGCCTCCGGCATGTCGTTGCCGTACCGGCGGCGGTAACGCGCACGCGTCAGGATGAGCGTGTCCATCGCCCGCGTCATGCCGACGTAGCAGAGACGGCGCTCCTCTTCCATCTGCGCGGGCTCCATCAACGTGCGCGAGTGCGGAAACAGGCCCTCCTCCATGCCGCAGAGAAACACAAGCGGGAACTCGAGGCCTTTGGCCGCGTGCAGCGTCATCAGTGTGACGCGCGCTTCGGCGGAGTACTGGTCAGCGTCGGAGACCAGCGCGGCGTGGTCCAGGAACTCGGCGAGCGTTTCGCCGCGCGAGGTTGCGTCCTGCGCGGCGTTAGCGAGTTCCTTCAGGTTTTCAATGCGCGAGAACGATTCGGGTGTGGCTTCGTCTTCGAGGGCGCGAATGTAGCCGGAGCGATCGTTGAGGAACTTGATCAGCTCGGGCAAGGTGGCCGGATCGCCGGGCTTGCGGAACGCCGGCTTGCCTGCGGCATCGAGCTCTTCGCTGCTTGCTGCGGCCGCAAGGCGGTCGAGCTTCGCGCGATTCCTCTCGCGGATCTTGTCGGAGGCGGACTGCTTCATCGGCACCGGAGCAAACGGATTGAACTCGGCTGCGCGCTGGCCGCCTGCGTTCTCCGGCGCAATCGTTGAGATCTCCTCGCTCGGACCGAAGTCGAACCCGAAGTTGAAGCTTGTATCGAAATCACTGTTCGCGTCGTTGGTGATCGACGGAAGCGCAGAAGGGACATCGCCCGCGCTCGCAAAGTCGAACGAGGTGTCGTCCGCCGCGGCGAGTTGGCCGGGATCGAAGCTCGCATCCTCTTCGGCGAATGATTCAGCAGCATCGGTGGGCAACTCCGGCGCAGCATCGGCGGCGAGCGCCTCGGCGAACTCCGGCCCCAGCATCGCGCGTGCATCCTCAATGAGCCGGCGGAAGGTGTTCAGCGCCGAG
>DASYBN010000313.1:0-8024 GCA_036500785.1 Acidobacteriaceae bacterium | reverse complement strand
ATACGGCGGTGGATAGGGCGGTCTCGGCTGCTCACTCATGCCGCCGAGTGTAGCAGCGTGCGACATCGCCGCGCATTTTCGCAGAGCAAACCGCCGTTCACGCCGAAGAAAATGACGTATTATAAGGTCGCCGTTGCGTCGGGTTTCTCGCCGTGCCGGCGGATCTGACAAGCACGTGAACTCTCCGTCTCTCAGCATCGTCATTCCCGCCTATAACGAAGGCGCCCGCATCGAATATGCCCTCGAGCGCGTCCTCTCCTGCGTCGCCGACCGCCAATGGAATGCCGAGGTTCTCGTCGTCGACGACGGCTCGTCCGACAACACCGCAGACATCGTCCGTCGTTGGATGGAAACTCATCCCAACCTCCAGCTCATCCACAACGAAGGCAATCGCGGCAAGGGCTACTCCGTTCGCAACGGGCTCCTGCAGGCCGCCGGCAACGTCGTCATGTTCACCGATGCCGACCTCTCCTCGCCCATCGAGGAAGCCGAGCGCCTCTTTGCCGCCCTCGACTCGGGTGCCGACGTCGCCATCGGCTCCCGCTGGCTCGAGCGTTCCCGCCAGACCATCCACCAGCCGCTCTACCGCCGCTTCTTCGGCCGATGTTTCAATTGGGTCACGCGCAAGCTCATGGGCCTGCCCTACAAGGACACCCAGTGCGGCTTCAAAGCGTTCCGCCGCGACGCCGCCCAGACCATCTTCCGTCTGCAGACCATCGAGCGCTGGGGCTTCGACCCCGAGATCCTCTTCATCGCCAACAAGCTCGGCTACACCATCGTCGAAGTCCCCGTCACCTGGGGCCACGACGAGCGCTCCCGCATCAGCTATCTCAAAGACGGCATGCGCATGCTCCAGGACATGGCCCAGATCCGCGCCAACTTCCTCCGCGGACGCTACGACGAAGCCATCGCCACACTCAAAGACACCAGCACCATGATCACTCCGCAGGTCGCTCGTCCTGAACCCGCCCGTCCTGAGCCCGTCCCACACCCTCAGCCCCGCTGATCCTCGAGACTCTCCTCTCCACTTCTCGCTGCAGGAAACAGACAGGAGTATTCGCATTGCGGATCGCGCGGCTCGGCTTCACCCTCCTCGCTGCATCAGCTCTTCTCGCCTGCACCAGCCTGCCCGCGCAGCAGCCGGCCTCCCAGCTTCGTCTCGCGGTCGACTCCGATCATGACGGCCTCGGCGACGTCCTCGAGCAGGCTCTCTTAATGCAGTTCGCCCCCAGGTTCATGATCGGCGAGCGCGACTGCTCCGGCTTGCCCGCCGAGTTCACCCCCGGCCTCAGCACACCGCACGTAGCCTCGGAAGACGGAACCATCTACGGCCAGGTCTCTCCCGTGAAGAGCTCGTCGGGACGAACTCTCACCGCCGAAATCCACTACTACCATCTGTGGCGCACCGACTGCGGCGCTCACGGTCACGCGCTTGACGCCGAGCACGTAGCTGTCCTCGTTCGCGCCTCCGGTCCCGACCTCTCCACCGCCAAATGGAAGGCGGTTTACTGGTACGCCGCCGCGCACGAGAACACCGTCTGCGACGTCAGCCAGATCGCGCGCGCCTCCACCCTGCACGCCGAGAACCGCGGGGCCGAGATCTGGATCTCGCCCGGTAAGCATGCCTCCTATCTCAACGAGGCCCTCTGTCAAAAAGGTTGCGGTGCAGACCGCTGCGAGAACATGGTTCCTCTCCCGCAAGCCAGGATCATCAATCTCGGCGAGCCCGGCGCTCCCATGAACGGCTCCGTCTTCATCGCCTCCACCGCCTGGCCGCTTGAAAGCAAGATGACGAGCACCAACTTCCCCGCGGCTCCCATCGCTCGGCTTGAACAGCTTCCCGAAGCCGACATCGAATGGTTCCACTCCGGCCGTCACCCAGCTCAGGGCGTCATCGCCGTCAGTGGCTCGACCGAACAAGCGCTCGCCGCCAGCGCGCAGAACACCGATGCCGCTCTCTCCGTAGCCGGCGACTCCTCCGGCGACGCGCTCTCAACCGCCGGCGATTCGACCGGCAACGCCCTGCAGAAGAGTTACCACCGCACGCGCCATGCGCTCGGAACGTCAGCGCGTCACGTCGGCCGCGCGCTTCATGTCGCGCCGAAAAAACAAGACACCCCTCCGCAGTAACCCGCCCCGCTCAGCCTCTCGCCGCGATCACTTTTTGCCCTTCACCGGCTGATACTGAAACACCACCTCCAGCGGCACGCCAAACACCCTCGCAATCCGGAACGCGCTCTCGAGCGACGGCGAGTACTTATCCAGCTCAATCGCAATCACCGTCTGCCGCGTCACTCCGATCGCCTCCGCCAGCTCCTGCTGCGTCATCCCGCGCTCCGCCCGCAGCTCGCGAATCGTATTCCTCAGCCCCGCCATTACAGCGGCCTCCGGTAGGCAATGATCTGCGTCACCGTCTTCACGATGTCCGAGATCACCAGCATTCCGAAGAACACATTCAGAAAGTGCAGTCCCACGAATCCCGCGTGAATCGGGAAGTTGTGCCCGGCCAACGAGTGAAACCACAGCATCCCCAGCCCCAGCACCATCAGCGACGCCAGCGTCACATATCCCGCCCGATATCCACGCAGTTGAATCAGCTTGTCCCGCTCATCCGTCATGCGGTGCCGCGTGACCGCCGCGATGATCGACTGCAAAATAATCTGCAGCACAATAATCGCGAAGATCGTCCCCGCAACCATGTTCACCGAGTTCGCTCGATGAAGATTCCAAACGAAGTACGGCAAATACACCACCAGCTCCGCCACCAGCGACCCATACAGCGACCTCTCCTGATACGAAAGACTGCCCATCGCGCACTCTCCATGTCAAAAATCTTTGACAATCAGAACTGTAGCGCTGCCTGCCCTACATGTCAAATATTCTTTACATAAGAAATGTTGCAGGTTGCGCTCGGTGAGACGAGAATATCTCCGAGACTCGAGATATGACGAACCCTGCGCAATCCCCCTCTGCATCCATCGACGCGAAGATCGAACAACTCAACGCACTCGGCGACTGGCGCGGCAAAACACTCGCGCATGTGCGCAAGCTCATCCACGACGCGGACCCCGAGATCATCGAAGAGCTCAAGTGGGCCAAAGCGTCTAACCCACTCGGCGTCCCCGTCTTCTCGCATGGCGGCATCATCTGCACTCTCGAAAGCTATAAGACCGCCGTCAAGCTCACCTTCGCCAAAGGCGCCGCGCTGCCCGACCCCGCAGGCCTCTTCAACTCCAGCCTCGAAGGAAACGTCCGCTGCGCCATCGACATCCACGAAGGCGAAAAGGTAAACGAAGCCGCCTTCAAAGACCTCATCCGCGCCGGCGTCGCGCTGAATCTCAAACCCAAAGCCTCCGGCAAAGCCAAAGCCCGCTAGCATTTGCCGCCATGTGCGAAGCCCACTCAAACTCCCGCCCGGTCCTCACCTCCGTAGCCGCGCACCTCTACGTAAGAGACCTCAACGCATCCACTGAATTCTTCACCGACAAGCTCGGTTTCGCCATCGACTTCATCTACGGCGATCCGCCGTTCTACGCCCAGGTTCGCCGCGACAACGCGCTGCTCATTCTTCGCTCGATGGACGAATCCTTCTTCACCCGCGATCAAGAAGACATTCGCCAGCGCGAAGGCCTGCTCTCCGCCTCCATCACCCTCGCCACCGCCGCCGAGATCGAGCAGCTCTTCGCCACCTTCCAGGCCGCGGACGTCCCCTTCGCCCAACCTCTGCGCGACGAGCCATGGCAAGCCAAAACCTTCATCGTCCAAGACCCCGACGGCAACCTCATCCTGTTCGCCAGCCCCTCAAAATAACCGCGTCGCCGAATTTCCCTCAGCCTGCCCATGCTCGGAGTCGAAGGACTCGACTCTGAGACTTGGGTTCGCAGGAGGGCCTGACGACACCAGCCACGCCGATGCCCTAAGCTATCGTCCGACTTGCTCTAAGGAGAAGGATCTTCGTATCCAGCTAGCGTCGTTTTCGATTCACAGGATGGAGGCGGATTCCTCATTCGACGCATACGAGTTGCAAGCGTCCTTTGCGTTTGTCAAGCGCGCGAGGCCGAAAGGCTTGAGTGTAAACACTCGATATAATCCCGCTTACGATGAAACGCGCTCTCATTGTTGCAGCCATCGTTTCCGTGCTCATTATCTGTATGGGTGCAGTAATGGCGTATCGAAGCATACGGCGTTTCTACGCCTACATACCCCAAGCGCAGGAAGTTCCCCCACAACTGAAGAACGCCAGCGTGCTTTATGGGGGCACGAAACTGGTAAAGGTGTCCTATCTCAAAACGAATTCGATCGGCACCATCACTGAAATCGACGAGCATGCCGACGGAACGCTCACCCTCATCGGCAAAGACGGGGCAGCCAATTTCGGAGCCGATCTTTCGGCCAAAAATACCATCTCGTTCAATCCCTGCAGCGACGAAGTCGTCGCCGCTCCAATCGGCAAAGGCACGTATTTCTGCCGCGCTCGCTACCCTATCGGAGGGCCCTCGCTTATCGACGCGAAGGGCGATGAGGTTTGGACTTACAACGACCCTGCCGATAAGTTTGGCATCGAAGCGGACGATGCCACAGTAGGAGATCTGGGGCCTGCACATATGCCCGAAGTTGCCGTGGGCATGAACGGCGACGGGGGTGTTCGGCTGCTCACGCAAGATGGGAAAGAGGTCTGGAGAAAGCCGGACGGGAATGTCTGGCATATCGAGATCATGCCGCGCAGCGGCGCTTCCGGAAACGTAATCGTGCATAGCAATGCTGCCGGTAAGCTCACTGTGCGCGATGAGAACGGAAATTTGCTCTGCGTCTGTGACGCGGAGATCTATATGTCTGAGTTTTCACCCACCACGTGGGGTAAGAGTTCCCTTCAGGACAAGATCCTGGCAGCCACCAATCAGTCTCTTTATGTGCTTTCGATGGACGGAAAAACTTTGGCCAGGCTCCCCGCGCCAGAGGTTGTGGACCAGGCAGGGCCCAAGGTAAAGGGGCTTCCTGTTCGGTTGACAAGCGGCGCACCATACTATGCAGCGATCGTGCGCCATGAGCTGTGGACCCGCACGCAGCTTTACGTTTACGACGATGCGAACAGAATGATCTATGACGAAGTGCTCGACGGAGATTGTGGCACGCTGGCTCCGCTAAAGAAGCAGGATGGAACGGAAGATTTGCTACTCGGATGTGATAACTCAGTAATGAAGTATTCGTTGGCGGGTGGGACAGGAAAGCTGTCTCGCGACTGACTTCGCTGGGCGTCCCACCTCTCCTGTGAGACGCGGGTTGGCGACATATCCGCCTCCATGCCCTAAGCTAGATCAGGCATGCTTCGTTCCTTCTTCATCAGCCTCTCCACCAACAAATCCTTCCGCAGATTCTCCGAGCGGTCCTCTCTCGGCCGCCAAGTCTCGCGCCGCTTTGTCGCTGGCATGACGGTCGAAGAAGCCATCGCCGCGGCCACGCAGCTCAATCGCGAAGGCATTGCCGTGACGCTCGACTCCCTCGGCGAATCCGTCACCGACGCCGAGCACGCCGAGGCCTCGGCCGCCATCTACCACCGTCTCCTCGACGAGATCGCCGCCCACAACCTGCGCGCCAACGTCTCTCTCAAGCTCACCCAGATGGGCATGGACGTCGGCGGCGCCAACTCACCCGAAGGCCAGGCACTCACCCAGCGCATTGTCGGCACGCTCGTCGAGCACGCCGCGCACTCCCAGAACTTCGTCCGCATCGACATGGAAGGCTCCGAGTACACCGAAGCCACTCTCGCCATGACCGAGCGCCTCAACGCGCTCCACCGCGGCGCCGTCGGCACCGTTCTGCAGGCCTACCTCTTCCGCACCGAGGCCGACGCCGAGCGCCTGCTCCAGCAGGGAATCCGCATCCGCCTCTGCAAAGGCGCGTACAAAGAGCCGCCGGAGGTCGCCTTCCCCGCAAAATCCGATGTGGATGCCAACTACCTCAAGCTCGCCAAGCGGATGATCCCCAGCGGCGTCTTCTGCGGCATTGCCACCCACGACGAGGCCATCATCGACGAGCTCTGCCGCTTCGTCAGGGCCCACAGCATTGAAAAATCCGCGTTCGAGTTCCAGATGCTCTATGGCATCCGCCGCGATCTGCAGCGCAAGCTCGTCAGCCAGGGCTACGGCGTGCGCGTTTACGTGCCGTTCGGCGCCGAGTGGTACCCCTACTTCATGCGCCGCCTCGCCGAGCGCCCCGCCAACGTCCTCTTCCTCGCCCGTAACTTCTTCCGCAGCTAACGGCTCGGGCTATCTACCGCGGCTGTTGCTCCGTCGGCGGCAGCAACGGCTCAACGCGTAACAGATTATTAAGCGCGGACCGCTGCGCCGGATTCATATATTGATACTGCGGCGAGTTCAGCATCATCCCGCGCTGTTCAGGCGGAAGCGCCCGCAGCTCGCGAAATGTTCGCGCCACCGTCCGCCGCTGGTCCGGCGGCAAAGAGCCCAGCTGCTGCATCGACCCGCGCACCTCCGCGCGCTGGTCCACCGACAGGTGCTCCATGCGCTCGTTATAGGTCAGGATTCGCTGCCGCTGCTCCGGAGGCATCGCGTTCAGCTGCGCCAGCCGATTCTGCATGCGTTGCTGTGTCTGCTGCGGCAGGTCGTGGAAGCCCGGCTCACGCTGGAGCGCCTGCTGCTGCTGCGCCGGCGACAGGTCGCGGTGCTGGTTCATCCACTCGGACAGGTGCTCGCCGCGCGCTCCGCCCGGCTGCTCCCGCCGCTGGATCGCGTCCAGCTGGGACCGCTGCCCCTGGTTCGCCTGGCTCATCGGCTGTCCCTGATTCATCGGCCGACCCTGCTGTTGCGAAGGCGGTGTCCGACGCTCCACCGGAGCGGGATACTGTCCGGCCTGTCCTGCGTACGCCTGTGCTGGCGCCCCGCGATACTCCTGCGGTGTCGCCCCACGGTACTCCTGTGCAGCCGGCGCGCCGCGATATCCCTCCGGACCTGGTGCCCCGCGATACGTCTGCGGTGCCGCCCCCCGGTACTCCGGCGCCCCGCGATACTCCTGCGGTGCCGCCTGCCGGCCCGATGACTCCCGTCCCGAGCTCCGTCCTCCGCCGCCCCCATGGTGCGACTGCCCCCAACCCGCTCCCGCAAACACGATCGCGCCCGCCGCCACCAGGGCCAGCCGAACGCCGCGAGTTGGAAGAACACGTCTCATCGAAATTCTCAACATCAGGAAGCGAAAGCGGCAGCGCCGGGCGTTACTTCCTCTGCTTCACACACTCCGCGGGCCCATCATACCGAAGCCGCCGTCCGAAGGCGGCGGCTTCTTTGCAGCCGAACCTCGCTCCCGCACTTAGGTGGTTGGCGGATCCCCCGAGTCGTCGTTCGCGCTCGGATCCAGCAGCTGATCCATCTGCTGGTACGCCTGCGCGTTGTTGTCCAGGATCTTCAGGTCGTTCACCGTCGCCGAAGGCTGCGGGCCCGGCCGGTTCGCATACTCAAACCCCGCAAAGCTGCCGCCGCCGATCAGCAGCGCCAGCATCAGCGCGCCGGCCATCGCCGAGCGCAGCTGCCGTCCCGTGCTGAAGGTCAGGAACGCGTACATGCGCTCGAACAGTCCTTCCGGCTGAGCGGCCGCGGCCTCTCGTACCCGCGCACCCAGCCGCGAATCAAAATACGGCGACGGCTCGGGCGCAACCCAATCGTCCATCAGCGCAAAAGTCGCACGCAGCTCCGCAAGCTCATTCGCGCAGCTCTCACAACTCTTCAGGTGTGCAGCGATCTCCGGGTGCGCCGCCTCAAAGCCGTCTTCGAGCAGCAGGTCCGGGAGATGCGTCTTGCACGTCTTACAGTTCATCGTCTTCATGTCCTTCATATCCGACCCCCTCTGCGGGTGGTTGTTGCTCTTCCGGGCGCCGTCGCAGCGGGCTTGGATCGCGCAGTGGCTCCGGTTCTGAGTTCCATCCTGAAACAAACTCCCTACACAAACTCTTTCAGCCGCTCGCGCAGTGTCTGGTACGCGCGGAACAGCAGCGATTTCGTCGCAGATTCGGA
>DASYBN010000312.1:0-4399 GCA_036500785.1 Acidobacteriaceae bacterium | reverse complement strand
CGAACGGAGCAGGAACGCACTCATGGCGCAAGTCTTTGACCGCAGTTCGAATGCACTGGTTCGGATGAGCCTTGTGCTGACGGGCCTGATCGTCATCGCGCTCGGCGTGACGCTGAACGAGTTGCAACGGTCGCCCTGGGTGACGCGGCAGGGCCAGCGTCCGGACCAACCGGTACCGTTCAGCCACAAGCACCACGTTGAGGGCCTGGGACTGCAGTGTCAGTACTGTCACACGTCAGTCGAGAAGAGCTCGTATGCGGGCATTCCGCCGACGAAGACGTGCATGAACTGCCACTCCGAGATTTGGACGAACGCGCAGCTGCTGGAGCCGGTGCGGCAGAGCTGGGCGACGGGTGAGTCGATTCAGTGGATCCGGGTGCATGATCTGCCGGACTACGTTTATTTCAATCACGAGATTCATGTGAACAAGGGCATCGGATGCGCGAGCTGTCATGGGCGCGTCGACGAGATGCCGCTGATGTATGAAGAGAACTCGCTGCAGATGGAGTGGTGTTTGAACTGCCATCGCAACCCGGCGGTGAACCTGCGGCCGACGGCGGAGATCTACAACATGGCGTGGGCCGGCGCGTCGAGCGATAAGCCGGTTTGGTGCACGACGACCGGACAGCCGGGGCCGACTTCGGGCGATGTTTCGTGCACGACGACCGATCCGGGCACGGGGCAGAATCCGGAGCTTGCGCAGGCTGAGCCGCCGACTCCGCTCGGCCAGGCGAGGCCGCAGTCGGGAACGAATTTGCAGCCGCATCCGCAGAACGAGCCTGGTTCGGTTTCGAATGTTCCGGTGATCGCGATGCCGGCGAGTTACCAGAAGTTTACGAGCCAGATCGACCTTGGCCACTACCTGATGCAGCAGTACCACATCCGCACGGCCAACGAGCTCTCGAGCTGCGAGACATGCCACCGATGAACGAGACGACGATGAATGAAGAGGCGAAGGCCGCGGGGTTGGCGGGAGTGAGCGGAGCCGCGGCGCAGGTTGTGACGGCGATTGCGCCGTCGACTCCCAGTGGCGCGCAGGCGATTTCCGGGCCGCAGGCGCTACGGAAGAAGATGTCGCTGGCGGAGGTTCGGGCGAAGCTCGACGGCAAGACCGGGCGGCGGTTCTGGAAGAATCTGGACGAGCTGGCGGAGACGCCGGAGTTTCATGAACTGATGGCCGAGGAGTTCCCGCGCCAGTCAGGTTCGGGCGAGTGGATCGACCCGGTCTCGCGGCGCGGATTTTTGAAGGTGATGGGCGCGAGCTTCGCGCTGGCGGGTCTGGCGGGCTGCACCAAGCAGCCGGATGAGCCGATCTTTCCGTATGTGAAGCAGCCCGAGGATCTGGTGCTCGGGAAGTCGCTGTACTTTGCCAGCGCGCATCCGTTTCCGACGGGCGCGGTGCCGGTGCTGATCAAGTCGGACGCGTTCCGTCCAATTAAGGTGGATGGCAATCCGGAGCACCCGGTGTCGAAGGGCCGCTCGGACACGTTCACGCAGGGAACGCTGCTGGGGCTGTATGACCCGGACCGCTCGCAGCATCCGCGCTTCCGCGGCGAGGCGGCGGAGTGGGGCGAGTTCCAGCAGCAGTTCGCGCAGGGCGTGGGCCAGCTTCAGGGCGGCCAGGGTTTGTATTTCCTGTCGGAGACGATTACGTCGCCCACTCTGGCGGCGCAGTGGAAGCAGGTGCAGGCGAAGTATCCGCAGGCGAAGCTGATCCAGTACGACGCCGTGAACGGCGATGCGGCGCGTGCGGCGTCGAAGGCGGCGTTCGGCGATTACTACGACACGCAGTACAGCCTGCAGGATGCAGATGTCATTCTCTCGCTGGATGCGGACTTCCTGAGCGGGATTCAGTTCCCGGGCTTCCTTCCGATGGCGGCGGCGTTTGGGGATCGGCGGCGGTACGAAGAAGGCAAGACGATGAACCGGCTGTACGTCGTGGAGACGATGCCGTCGGTGACGGGGTTCAAGGCGGATCATCGGCTGGGGCTGAAGCCGAGCGACGTGGATACGTTCGCGACGCTGCTGTTCAACTCCATTTCGGCTTCGGGAACATCAGCGGGAGAGGTGGGGCAGCCCGGTTCCCTGAACAGTTTTGGACCCGAGCAACAGAAGTTTTTCGCGGCGCTGGTTGACGATCTGAAGAAGGCGAACGGGCGCGCAGTTGTGATTACGGGGCCGCAGTCGTCGCCTGCATGCCACGCAGCAGCGCACGCGCTGAATGCGTCGCTGGGCGCGGTCGGGAGGACGGTCAGCTATGCGACGCCGCTGGCGCCGATTCCGAGCGAGCAGGGAGCGGACCTGAAGTCGCTGGTCGACGACATGAACGCCGGCAAGGTGAAGTGGCTGGTGATGCTGGGCGTGAATCCGCTGTACAACGCGCCGGTTGATTACGACTTCATTGCGGGCTTCAACATGGTGCCGAACACGGTGCACCTAGGGCTGTATCTCGACGAGACGGGCTTCTACTCCACGTGGCACGTGAACCAGGCGCACTATCTCGAGAGCTGGTCGGATGCGCGCGCGGCGGATGGAACGATCTCGATTGTGCAGCCGATGATCGATCCGCTGTACGGCGGGCACACGGCGCACGATGTGCTGCAGGCGCTGATCGATCCATCGCAGTCGTCGTATGACGTGGTGGTGGCGAACGCGAAGACATATGTGAAGGGCGGGGACTTCGCGACGGCGTGGAAGAAGGCGCTGCACGACGGATGGGTGGACGGATCGGCGACGACAGCGGCATCGGTCGGCGCGCCGAAGGCTGTTGCCGGTGGCGCAGGCGGGGCGGCTCCGGCTGCGACGCCCGCGAGCGATGGAACGCTCGAGATCAGGTTCCTTCCTGATACCTCGGTTTATGACGGCCGTTATGCGAATAACGGCTGGCTGCAGGAGCTCCCCAAGCAGGTGACGAACCTGTCGTGGGACAACGCTGTGCTGATGAGCCTCGACACGATGAGCAAGCTGGGCATCGAGGAGAACGAGGCGATCGAGCTGGAGCTGAAGGGCCGCAAGGTGATTGCACCGGTGCTGATGGTTCCGGGGCATCCGAACGAGTGCGTGACGGTTCATCTGGGCGGCGGACGCCGCGCCGAGGCAGGGCGCGTGGGCGCGGGTGTGGGCATCGATGCCTATGCGCTGCGGACCTCGACGAACCCGCTGTGGGATTCAGGCGCGAAGATCACGCGCGGCAAGGGAACGTACGACCTGTGCGTGACGAAGGTGCACAACATCGAGCACCGCGGGAATTTCGCGCAGCTTGGTCTGGAGCACAAGGAGTTTGACAAGCAGGGTGTGTACTCGCTGGCGGGGCATGAGGCCGAGGAGCGGTCGATCATCCGGTACGCGACGCTTGCCGAGGTGCAGAAGGATCCGGACTACGCGCACAACGGCGCGAGCGAGACGCTGGTCAACAAGGTGGGCTACAACCCGCAGGGCGAGAAGGTGCCGCACGACGAGAGCTTCTGGCCGGATGCGTGGCGTTATGACCACAAGGATCCGTCGTCGCAGCAGTTGCAGAACAAGTGGGGCATGGCGATCGACCTGAACTCCTGCATTGGCTGCAATGCGTGCATCGTGAGCTGCTATGCGGAGAACAATATTGCGGTGGTCGGGCGCGAGCAGGTGAAGATCGGCCGCATCATGCAGTGGATTCGCATCGACACGTACTTCGAGGGTGATCTGCACGCGCCGCATGCGTACTTCCAGCCGATGCTGTGCCAGCACTGCGAGTCGGCCGGATGCGAGCAGGTCTGCCCGGTGGGCGCAACGATTCACTCGCCCGAAGGCTTGAATGTGATGATCTACAACCGCTGCGTCGGAACGCGGTACTGCTCGAACAACTGCATTTATAAGGTGCGGCGGTTCAACTTCCTGCTGTACTCCGACTACGACACGGAGAGCCTGAAGTTCATGCGCAATCCGGATGTAACGGTGCGGTCGCGTGGCGTGATGGAGAAGTGCAGCTACTGCGTGCAGCGGATCCAGGAGGCGAAGATCAACGCCGACAAGGAAAACCGCGCGATCAAGGACGGCGAGATTATCACCGCCTGCCAGCAGGCCTGCCCGACGGATGCGATCGTCTTCGGCAACATGAACGATCCGAACTCGAAGGTTTCGAAGCGCAAGGCGACGGAACGTGACTACGAAGTGCTGGCGGATCTGAACTACCGTCCGCGCACGACGTATACGGCCGGCGTCATCAACCCGATCCCGGAGCTTGCTTAGTATGGCAACCCAGCGTCCACCTCACGATCCAGAGACGGTGCACGATCCGATGATCGACCCGCGCACGGGCGAGTATGCGGTAATTGCGCCCGGGCACAACTTCAGGAGCGTCACGCAGAAGATTGCGGGCATCGTCCTCACGGGAAGCACGCCGTGGGCGTGGTGGGGCGGC
>DASYBN010000311.1:0-3431 GCA_036500785.1 Acidobacteriaceae bacterium | reverse complement strand
CACCCTCGCCGTCGCCGCGCAGGGCGCCGAGATCACCACCATCGAAGGCCTCGGCACCGTCGACAGCCTCAGCCCCGCACAAGCCGCCTTCCTCGCGCACGACGGCTTCCAGTGCGGCTACTGCACGCCCGGCCAGATCTGCTCCGCAACCGCGCTCGTCGAAGAAACACGCCGCGGCGAACTCTCCCAGGTCAGCTTCGAAACCGGCCACACCGAACACCCCGAGCTCACCGACGACGAGCTCCGCGAGCGCATGTCCGGCAACATCTGCCGCTGCGGCGCCTACCCCAACATCGTTGCCGCCGTCCGACAACTCACCGGAGGACGCGCGTGAATCCCTTCACCTACACACGCGCCGACGCTCCCGAAGCCGCCGTTCACGCGCTCGCCTCTGCGGGCACAAAGTGTCTCGGCGGCGGCACCAATCTCGTCGACCTCATGAAGGACGGCGTCGAACATCCCTCCACGCTCCTGGACGTCAACCACATCGGTCTCGACAAAATCGAAGCCGGCGCAGACAGCGCGCGCATCGGCGCCTCCGTCCGCAACTCCGATCTCGCCAACCACCCCGCCATCGTCCAAAACTATCCGCTGCTCTCCTTCGCTCTGCTCTCCGGAGCCAGCCCGCAGCTTCGCAATATGGCCACCACTGCCGGCAATCTCATGCAGCGCACCCGCTGCTACTACTTCATGGACACCGCCTTCCCCGCCTGCAACAAGCGCGCACCCGGCACCGGCTGCGGCGCGCTCGCGGGCATCAACCGCTATCACGCCATCCTCGGCCAGACCGACGACGGCCCACGCTCGCCGCACTCCTGCATCGCCACCAATCCCAGCGACATGTGCGTCGCTCTCTACGCGCTCGATGCGCAAGTCGAAGTACTCGGCCCGCACGGCAAGCGGACGATCCCCGTGACAGACTTTCACCGCCTTCCCGGCGACGATCCAGCGCTCGACACCGTCCTCAAACCCGACGAGCTCATCACCGCCGTCACGCTTCCGCCTGCAAAGTTCGCGAAGAACTCCTGGTACCTCAAAGCCCGCGACCGCCAGAGCTACGCCTTCGCGCTCGTCTCCGTCGCTGCCGGCCTCGAGCTCGACGGCAACACCATTCGCTCCGCCGGGCTGGCACTCGGCGGCGTCGCGCACAAGCCCTGGCGCTCGCATGAAGCCGAAGCCGCCCTGGCGGGCCAGCCCGCCACGCCCGAGACGTTCCGCAAAGCCGCTGACCTGGCCCTCCACGGAGCGCACGGTTACAAATACAACGCCTTCAAAATCGAGCTCGCCAAACAGTGCATCGTCCGCGCCCTCACGCAAGCCGCGCATGGCACGCAAGAAGGAGCCCAGCAGGCATGACGCAATACGGATCCCAGCAGCCAGCCCAACAACCCAAGCCGCTCCCGCAGCCGCCGCACCGCTATGACGGGCCCGCGAAGGTCACCGGCACCGCGAAGTACGCCGCCGAATTCCGCGAGCCCTTCCCGCGCAAAGACCTCGTCTACGCCTTCATCGTGCAGTCCACCATTCCCTCCGGCTCCGTCAAAGCCATCGACAGCCGCATCGCCGAGCGCGCCCCCGGCGTCATCACCACCCTCACGCCGTTCAACGCGCCCAAGCTCCCCATCGGCCCACCCAAGCCGCCCGGCAAACGTGCGCTCACCGTGCTGCAGGACAACGCCGTCCACTACAACGGCCAGCCCATCGCCGTCGTGGTCGCGCGCTCTCTGCCGGAGGCCATGCAGGCCGCGCGCCTGCTCAAGATCACCTACGATCAGCAGCCCGCCAAGCTCGACTTCCTCGGCCGCCTCACCGAAGCCCGCGCGCCCAACCAGCCAGGCAAAGAGCCGGCAAAACAATCCAGCGGCCACCCCGAAGCCGCCGCACGCGCCACCGTCACCGTTGAGAACACCTACATCACGCCCATCCAGAACCACAATCCCATGGAGCCGCACGCGACGCTCGCCTGGTGGGAGGGCGAAAAGCTCTCCGTCTACGACGCCACGCAGTACATCTCCGGTGATCGCATGTCGCTCGCCAACATCTTCAGCCTCCCGCTCGCCAACGTGCACGTCATGGACCCTTACGTCGGCGGCGGCTTCGGCTGCAAAGGTTCGTCCTGGTCGCATGTCGTCCTCTGCGCGATGGCCGCCAAGATCGTTCAAAAACCCGTGCAGCTCGTGCTCGAGCGCACCCAGATGTTCGGCCCTGTCGGCTACCGTCCCTCGACTGTCAACAAGATCAAACTCGCCGCGGACTCGGACGGCAAGCTGCTGCTCATTCAGCAGGACGTCCGCATGACGACCTCACTCATGGAGGACTTCGTCGAGCACTCCGAGTCGCCCGCGCGCAAGCTCTACTCCTCCGGCGCAATCGTCACGTCCGTGGGAATGGTCGACATGAACCTCGGCGTCGGCACCTTTATGCGCGCGCCCGGCGAATCCTCCGGCACTGCCGTGCTCGAGATCGCCATGGACGAGCTCGCAGAAAAGCTGAACATCGATCCCGTCCAACTCCGCCTCATCAACTACGCCGAGCGTGACCCCGTTGAAGACAAGCCCTGGAGTTCGAAGCACCTTCGCGACTGCTACACGCAGGCCTCCGAGCGCTTTGGCTGGAACAAGCGCAGCGCCAAGCCCGGCCAGATGACCGAAGGCAACAACCTCATCGGCTACGGCATGGCCACCGCAACCTACCCCGCCAACCGTTCCGCCGCGCAAGCCGTCTGCCGCATGCTGCCCAACGGTCGCGTCTTCGTGGGCTCCGGCACACAGGACCTCGGCACCGGCACCTACACCATCATGGCCCAGACCGCCGCGCAGGAGCTCGGCCTCGATCCATCTGTCATCGACGTGAAGCTCGGCGACTCGACGCTCCCCAAAGCTCCCGTGTCGGGTGGATCACAGTCGGCTGCGTCCGTCTGCCCCGCCGTACAGGACGCCTGCAAGCAAGCGAAGCTCGCCGCCGGCGCCCTCGCCGTCGGCGACGCACAAAGCCCCATCCACGGCGCCCTCGCAGTAGACGTCGACGTCCACGCGGGGCGCGTCTTCCTCAAGAAAGATCCCTCCAAAGGCGAAGAGATCACCGCGCTCATCGCACGCAACGCCAACAAGCCCATTGAAGCCCAGGGGTCCGCCGAGCCCGGCGAAGACAAGTCATCGATGACCGAGCAATCCTTCGGCGCCGTCTTCGCCGAAGTCGCCGTCGACCGCGACACCCACATGGTCAAGGTCCGGCGCATTGTCGCCACTTACGACATCGGCACCCTAATGAACCATCAGACCGGCATCAATCAGCTGCAGGGCGGCATCGTCTGGGGCGTCGGCTTCGCGCTCCACGAGGAAACCTTGATTGATCCCGTCGTGGGCCGCACCGTCAACGAAAACCTCGCCGACTACCACGTGCCCGTCAACCGCGACATCGGCACCCTCGAC
>DASYBN010000310.1:0-2076 GCA_036500785.1 Acidobacteriaceae bacterium | reverse complement strand
AGCCGCAGCTCTCGTGCTGGTAGAACTTGATGGTGCGCAAAGCGAATTCGATGATCGAGACGGTTTCGTCGAGTACGACGACACCGGCCGAGCCGAGCATGCTGCCGGCCTTGCCCAGTTGGTCGAAATCCATCCCAATGTCGATCTCATCCGCGCGCAGGATGGGGCAGGATGCGCCGCCGGGCACGACGGCCTTGAGTGCCTTGCCGTTCGGGATGCCGCCAGCCACGTCATAGATCATCTTCTTCAGGTTGTAGCCCATCGGCAGCTCATAGACGCCGGGCCGATTGACGTGGCCGCTGATGCCGAACAGGCGCGTGCCGCCATTGCGCTCCGTGCCGATCTTCGCGTATGCGGCGCCGCCCATCTCGATGATGAAGGGCACGCTGGCAATGGTCTCGGCGTTGTTGATGACGGTGGGACCGCCATACAGCCCGACGACGGCGGGGAAGGGCGGCTTGATGCGCGGTATGCCACGCTTGCCCTCGAGCGACTCCATGAGCGCGGACTCTTCGCCGACCTCATAGGCGCCGGCGCCGGTCTGCGAGATGGCGTCGAAGTCAAAACCGCTGCCGAAGATGTTCTTGCCCAGGATGCCGCGCTCGTAGCACTGGGCAAGGGCGCGATCCATAATCTCGATGAGGTAGCGGTACTCGCCGCGCAGATAGATGAAGCCCATCTTCGACCCGATGGCGAGGCCGGCGATCATGGTGCCTTCGATGATGGAATGCGGGTCCTCAAGGAAGATCAAGTGATCTTTGCAGGTGCCGGGTTCACTCTCATCGCCGTTGACGAGGACATACTTCGGCTTCTCGCTCTGCTTGGGCACGAAGGACCACTTCATACCGGTAGGGAAGCCCGCGCCGCCGCGGCCACGCAGCCCGGAGGCCTTCATCTCGTTGATGACCCACTCGGGGCCGTTCTCGACGGCCTTGCGCAGAGACGCGTAACCGCCCATCTCGATGTACTTGTCGATGTCCGCTGCACCTTTGCCCCAGCGGCGCGAGATGACCTTGACTTCTTCCGGATGCGAGACGAGTTGCGGCATTAGCGTTGGCTCGCTTTCTGCCTGTAGGTTTCGAGCACGGCGTCCATCTTCTCGTTGGTCAGGTTGTCGTGGAAGTCATAGTTCACCTGCACGGCCGGCGCCCAGCAGCAAACTCCGATGCACTCGACTTCCTCCAGAGAGAAGACGCCATCCGGCGTGGTCTCCTTGTTGCCGATGCCCAGGCGGTCTTTGCAGTGCTGAAGCATCTCATTGCCGCCGCGCAGCATGCAGGAGATGTTGGTGCAGACCTGCACGTGATATTTACCGTGCGGCTTGGTATGCAGCAGCGAGTAGTAACTGATGACGTTGCGTACATCGAGCTCGGTGATCTCGATACGCCGCGCGATCTCTGCGATGACCGCGTCGTTGACTGCGCCGACCTCGTCCTGCGCGTAGAGCAGCATGGGGACGAGCGCGGAGCGCCGCAGCGGGTACAGCGTCACCAGCCTGTCGAAGCGCGCCGCCAGCTCCGGGGAAAAGATTGTGTTCGGTACCGGATTCGTCTCTGGATTCATCTCGGGATTCGTCTCGGGGCTCATCGCATGATCTCCCGCGCCAGCCGCTCTGCCACCATGTCCATCTCCTCCGCGTTGCCATCCATGATCACGCGCCCATGGTCGTCGATAGTGAACTCTGTCGTCGGACCAGTTTCACGAACGAAGCTGCCGTGCTGGCCATCGACGCGAACGGTGAGAAGCCGCTCACCCGCACGCACCAGCAGATGATCGTCGCTCACTTCGAGCACTGCCTGCCGGGTGCCATTCAGTCCGTGCGCCGCGGTGTAGCTGCGGAGGAGCGAGACGAACGAGGCCCACAACTCGCGCGCGACGGCGGGATCGATTGGATCGCCTACGGCTGCTGTGCTCACCGGTCGATCTCCCCGAGCACAATGTCAATGGAGCCGATGACCGCGACCACATCGGCCAGAAGCCGACCGGCGCACATCTTGTCGACTGCCTGCAGAGTGGCAAAGGACGGATTGCGCATGTGTACGCGATAGGGTTTTGCGGTGCCGTCGGAGACAACGT
>DASYBN010000309.1:0-8881 GCA_036500785.1 Acidobacteriaceae bacterium | reverse complement strand
TTTCCACACGAATCACGGCTGTTTTTTCTCCGGAGCAGAAGGCGCCTGAGTGGCCGCACCCGCGGTCATCTGCTTCATAAAATCCTGCACCATCTGCTCGAGCTCCGGCTCCAAAGCCTGCATCTTCTGCTGGCTGATCTCCGTGCTCTTCGCCATCAGTTCCGGCGTCTTCTCGAGCATCTTCTGCCCGACGGGTGACTTGTAAAACGCGAGGATACCGTCGAGCTCCTCTTCCGTGTAGGTGTTCGCGTAGAGGGTGACGAAGTCGGGCTCAAGCGCCTTCCATCCAATCCTGTTGGTGACGAGCTCCAGGACGCGCTGTTGGAAAGCCGTGATTTGCTTCTGCTGCTGCGGAGTGGCGTGATCAGCTCCGGGCATCGAGTCAGTGATCTGTTGAACCTGCTTCATCACGCCGGTCATGAGCTGGTTCATCATCCACTCCATGTGGAGGAGCGTGAACAGCTGTTCGGCCTTCGCACGCTTGCTCGCGTCGTCCGCCCTTGCGGTCGAGCATCCGACGGCAAGCACGATCAAAAGCACAGCCAGATATCGCTTCATCGCAGCCTCCTGTTTAGCGCGGCCCGTTCACATCACGCTCAACCTCTTCGAGCACCGCCTCGCCCGCGAGCGGCTTCTTGGCGAAGTAGTACAGGCTGAAGCCAAGCATCGCGAAGCAGAGGACACTCACGCCATCGTGGTGCAGGGGATTGTCGGGCGAGAAGTGCGGGAAGGTCTTATCGAAGGCTTGAAATGCCACGCCGACCAGCCCCATAATTCCGCCCGATGCGATCAGTCCCGAAGCGAACAGACTGCCCGGCGAAACCTCACTCTCGGCTTCCGTCGTCGGCGCACGTCCAGCGCGCTCGACAGCGCGGTCGCCAAGCCATCGCACGACACCGCCGCAGAAGATCGCCAGCGTTGTGCCGATGGAGAGATAGGCTCCGACGGCAAAGGTGAGAGAGCGCACGCCGAGCAGCTCCACTCCGATCACCAGCGCGACGCCGAGCAGCACCAGCCCCCATGGAAGCTTGCGGCTGAGGATGCCATTGATCACCGTCGCCATGAGGCGGCCCTGCGGCGCAGCAGCTTGTTCGCTTCCAATCCCCTGCGTCCACTGCACCTCCACCTGCTGCGTCGCCGGGTTGTACAGATACTTCCCGTCCTCGAGCACCGGCGAGCCAATCGCGTTCAGCAGGATATAGCTGTGCGGATTCGCGAGATCACCCACTACCGGTGCGCTGGACGATGCAGTGGCGCGAAGCTTTACCTCGTTCCGGGTGAAGTAGCCCTGCTGCTGCACGCCTTCAGGCAGCGCGCTCAGCGACAACTGGCGCGGTTGCGGGAGTCGCGAAAAGCTCTCAAATCCTTTGTTCACCCAGCTCAACACCACGCCAATGATTAGCGTCGAGACAATGACGCCGATCATCACGGCCAGCTGCTGCTTCCACGGCGTCGCGCCGATGAGAAAGCCGGTCTTCAAATCCTGCGACGTATCGCCGGCGTTCGATGCGGCGATGCACACCACCCCACCGATCGTGATCGCGAGTGCTCCAAACGCGGGCGCGGTCCATCCCTTCACTAGAAAAATCGCGGCGGTCGCCATCAGTGTGGCGATCGTCATTCCGCTCACCGGAGACGCGCTCGAACCGACGATGCCTACGATCCGCGCGCTTACTGTCACGAATAGAAACCCGAAGACGACGATCAGGATCGATGCGGCGAAGTTCGCGAGCACGCTCACCTGCGCGCCGGGAACCGGCTTGAACTCCAGGAAGGCGAACATCAGCAGAATCAGCAGAACGCTGCCGCCGATCACGACACTCATGGGCAGATCGTGCTCGACGCGTGAGCGCCTCGGCATGCCTGTGTCGCTAGCCACGCCGGGCTTCGACCTAATTTGCGCAATTCCTGCAGTCAGAGCTCCGATGATCGTCGGCGCCGTGCGCAGCAGCGTAATCAGGCCGCTGGCCGCTACGGCACCCGCACCCATCGGCCGAACGTAGGTGCGCCACAACGAGCTCGGGTCCATCATGCTGATCGGCACCGTGCCGGGATACAACGGCGTGGTCATGTGCTTGCCGAAGAAGACGATGGTCGGCATCATCACCAGCCACGAGAAGACGCCGCCCGCGAGCATGATTGCCGCCACGCGTATCCCAATGATGTAGCCGACGCCCATGTACTCCGGCGTGACGTCCGCCCGGATGGAAGCGCCCTTCATCAACTGCTGCCCGTTCGGATCGAAGTTGAAATCCTTCTTTGGCGTTGCAGGAAAAAGCGAGGTCAGGCCTTCGTTCTGAAAGAGCGCATACAGCGCACCGAAACCGAGGCCCAGAAAGACGCGGCTGGCGAAGGATCCGCCGCGCTCGCCCGCGGTTAACACCTCGGCGCACGCCGTTCCTTCAGGGTAGGTCAGCGTCCCGTGCTCTTCCACAATCAGCTGACGCCGCAACGGGATCATGAACAGCACGCCGAGCCATCCGCCGAACAGCGCCAGCGCGAATATCCGGAAGCCCTGGAGATCGAAGCCGAGAAATACCAGCGCCGGCAGCGTGAAGATGACGCCCGACGCAATCGACTGCCCGGCGTTTCCGGTCGTCTGCACGATGTTGTTTTCGAGGATCGACGCCCGGCCAAAGACCCGCAGGATGGAGATCGAGAGCACGGAGATGGGGATAGAGGCTGCGACCGTGAGTCCGGCCTTGAGCCCCACATACACCGTCACCGCACCGAAGATAATCCCGAAGATCGATCCCAGGATCAGAGCCCGCGCCGTGAGCTCTTTCGGGCTCTCCTCGGCGGACACAAACGGGCGAAAGTTGGTGGTCGTTGCGGCCATCAGCTGAATTCTCCTCGCAGGAAACTCAAAGGCTGCACCGGAGTGTACCAGTGCAGCCTCTCAAAACGCTCTTGTTGTCGCCGTTGCGCTCGCTAGCTTCGGCTCTCAGCCACCGCAGGTCGTCTCCCGCTTCACGCGCATCGTTCTTCCGTGCCGCGTCACAATCGTCAGCCGCTCATTACCCAAAATTCGCTTGGCCTGCGCCTTCGCATGCGCCGCCCACGGCCCGCTCGGATCGAGTTGAATGTAGCGCGTCCAGTGCCGCAGCGCCCGCCGCGGCTCCTGCATACGCTCATACGCGAGCGCCAGGTTGTAGTGCGCATCCGCATACTGCGGCACCAGCTTCAACGCCCGCTCGTAGGCCGCAATGGCGTCCGGCAGCCGCTGCAGCTCATCGAGCACGTTGCCCAGATCAAAGAATGCCAGCGCATACTCGGGATCGGCTTCCGTGGCGCGGCGGTACAGCGCTTCAGCGCCGTAGAAGTCCCGCTCGTTGTACTGGATCGTTCCGAGATTGATGGCCGCCGGCGCGTGCCCCGGCTGAATCTCCAGGATCTCCGCGTAGAGCGCCTTCGCTTCATCCAGCGTCTTGGCGTTCTCCTCCAGCCGGACCGCACGCAGGAACATCTCCTGCACCTGGGCGTTGATGGAGTTCGGGTCCACGCTCGCGCGCCGGACCACAGCCAGCCCTGCTCCTCGGGTCAGCTCAAAGTCGAAGGCCATCTGGCACGTCATCGGGTCCACCAGCGCGCCGCCGTGCCGGAAGGCCAGTCGCGAGCCGCGAGGGACCACCGCCAGCTCCAACAGCGGATTGCTGAGACCCGCGACCTTCTGCATCGCATCCACGGACTGCCGGATGCTCTTGACCGAGATGCGTGTCTCGGCCAGCTCGCGCAGCTTCCTCAGCTGCACCAGACCGTCGAAGGAGTAGTGTTCCGAGGCGGAGATTAAACCCGCCCGCTCCCATGCATTCAACTGTCGATGAGGGAGGCGAAGGATGCGCAGAACGTCTTCTCGGCAATACTGGCTCACGGCGCTCGTCTCTCGGTTCCGGAGGGGTCGCCCCACGCGACCGGCTCTGCTCCAGAGTATGCGGTCGATGTCGCCCCGCATCAAGCATCATGCGATAAATCCTGCAGATTTCAGTGGATATCTGGAACCAAATGGGGTTCTCGGTGCAAAGCCAGACAATAACCACAGCGTGACCTGCACTGTCTGCTGCACTCAGCGCGGAACGTAAATCGCCGCGCCGTCGTGCACCAGCACGGGACGGTAGCTCTGCTCAATCGACGCAGCAATCCTCGCATCGAAGCGGTCCGGAAACGAGTCGCCGCGTGGCACGTCCAGCTGAACCGCACCGTACCAATGCTGCCGCAGGCCATTGGCAACGACCGCATCGTCCAGCTTGTGAAAGGCAATCAGCCGCGTCGCATTGAACGGATCGTAGTCGTAGGGCTTGCCGGCAAAGTAGCAGCGCAGCAGGCTCTCGCATAGCGCCGGTCCGCTCTGCGCACGCAGCAAGGCCACATCCTGATCGAAAAGCCTCTGTCCTGCCGCTGTGTCGCGCAGCTCGCCGACTGGATTCCACGTCTTGCAGACGATCAGCGGAATGACGATCCACAGCAGCAACGCCGCAGCCGCGAACCGCTGCACTCTAGGACCGGCCCACCTCCATTCGCCGCGTCCGATCCGCACAAGGCCGATGACGGAGAGCATCACGATCGCCAGCAGCGCCGTGAAATGCGCGTTCACTGAAACGCCTGTGCCCCCAGCGAAGAGCACACCCAGGCCCAATCCTGCGAACAGCAGAAGCGCAAGCACCCGCACGCGCTGGTCTTTGAGTTCCTTCATCGCGGCGTACACCGCAAGCCCAAGCGGCAGCAGCAGCGGACCGTAGACCGACCCTGCCTGCGCTAGTCCCTTGGTCCCGGAAAACGTTCGCGGCACGGCCAGCTGCAACAGAAACCCCGGCCCGCCGAACCGCAGGTTCAGCCAAACCGAAGTCGCCACAAACCCCGCGCCCCAAAGGCAGAACCACAGCGCTCGCCTCCAGGAGACCAGCGCGAGATCGATAAGCACCGCTGCCGCAAACGCCAGAGGATCGTGCTTGATACTGCCGCCCACAACGAACAGTGCCGCCACCCCGATGAGCGAGAGAAGACTGTCGCGCCTCGCGACGTACAACAGCAGGCCGCCCATAAAGAACGCAAGCGCGAGCATCTCCGGATCGTCCTCGCCGACGTAGAAGTCGGCCGCGGCGCAGAAGATGGCAATGCAGTATGCTCCGGCGATCCAACCGGCCCGTCGTGAACTCGTCAGGCGCCGCACGATGCATCCCGCCGTCACGGCGCACGCCAGCGTCCCCAATAGGCTCAGCGCCCGCGCGGTGAACAAGTAGTTGTGTGTGAACCGGTGCAGCCCGGCGACGATCGCAAACGACAGCATGGGGTAGTTCACCGTCGTCCAACCGTAGGCCCGCGGAAAAAGCAGTTGGTGGTGCGCCAACGCGCTCGCGTTATAGACGTTCCAGCCCTCGTTGTATGAAATCTCGACGCGGTAGAAGGCCCGCACTACCGGATAGACCGCCGCTAACGCAGCCACGGCTAGAAAGCTCCACACCGTCCATTGCCGCAGACCGGAAGGATGACCAGCAGGGTAGCGTAAACCCGTGCTCAACGCTGGAACTCCGTGCCGGTGACCAGCCGCTCGATCCGAATTTCCAGGCGGGCTGTCAGCAGTCAACTCCATGCCAATTTCCGCAGCCTCCGGCATCCGTGCGAGATGTCAGGGCAGATGTTTCGCACAATCATCCCGCAAACGCCCACCCTCGCATAACAGAATTGGCCTACTATCTCACCCCATAGACGAGCTCCGGGACAGGAGAGTTCCGGGCTGCGATGCATTTTTGTCCGCTGGAGGACACAAGACGACTTCCCTCGCCGCATCGCAACGGGTTCTGATCGTCTCGCACCCTGCGGACGTTGCGAAGTACCTGAATTATCGTGGGAATCGTAAGAAGGCTGGAGCCGACGAACGGACTTGAACCGTTGACCTGCTGATTACGAATCAGCTGCTCTACCAACTGAGCTACGTCGGCCTGCTCTCCTCATTCTAAAGGCAAAGTGAGGAGACGCCAAACCGCCCGAGGCTCTGCATTCGCTGTGCGTCAGTTAGTCGAGCTCGTCCGTCTCCGTGCGCCCGGCCAGCGCCACCAATGCGAGCACAGCAATCATCACCAGCGTGGTCAGCGAGACTGCGATCGTAGGCATGGGATTCGTCCTTTGGGCTCATCGAGTTGATGAACCAAATTCCATTGCTCCCCTACTATCCTGTGTGCCTTGTATACGACAAATCCCCCACGGCCCGACCGCAACGAACCTACGCTGTTACGTCCTCTGCAACGAAAGGGCTACGACCTCGGGTTGTTCGTGGGCGCGTGTCCAACTCCATCGATCCGTCTCTGTGCGGGCTTCACAGCAAAGCAAAAGGGCCGCCCGGCAACAGGGCGACCCTTTCTCTATGGGAGGCAGCTCCAACGGAGGCAAAGCCATCGGAACGCTCTGGTGCAAGAGTATGTTCGGCCCCGGATGGTGTCAAGACACAAATCCTGCAAATCGCAACCAGTTGAAAACAAAACATTTACGACGAAGTTAGAGGCTACACCCTGATTTCCTGCCGGATTCCCTCCAGGCTGCTGCAATCAGGTGGTTTAGCTCAGAAATGCGCCTTCTGACTACCCGTGTCCCAGTGTGGAACAGGGTTCTGCGTCGCCAGATGCAGGCTGAGAAACTCCGGCTCCGTGGCTGCAGGCTTGCCTTGCAGCACGCGGATGAGCGCGCGTCCTCCGCCGAGGAACAGTCCCAGCAGAACCGCCGCACCCATCAGCACACCCGACAAAATCGCAATATTGGTCAGCAGGCTGAACGTCTTCTGCACCTCAGCATGGAACGGGGACGCCATCGCATGGTCCACCGCAACCAACTGGTTCATGTGCACCTTCTCGAGCATTGCCTGTGCTTCGTTGCCCGGCAACGCGCCAGAGGCCAGCATCACGAGCTCGTTTTCGCGGCGCACGCGCGCATTCGCGAAGCTCGGGCCCAAGCCTGTCACACTCTGCGACAGCCGCCGCTCGAACGCCTGCGCAATCTGCGGCGTTGGATACATCAGCAGCGTCAGCGTCTCTTTTCCGTGCTTCTCATCGTAGTTCGCGGTCACGACCTCGGCGCTCTTGTCCCAGCCGAGCGAGTTCGCCGGAAGCACGCCGCCTTCGGCCGCGTAGCTCGCCGGCCCGAGCGCGTAGCGCAGACCAGACGGCGCCAGGTGCTCCGCCAAGACGTAGCCCGGCAGCAGCGGCGCGACGCCCTGGCTGCCACTTACCTTCGGCAGTGTCTTCGCGAGATCCTTCAGCGCGGGCAGGTCCGCATTCGTTGCCGGCGCGGCGAGCACAACCGTATCCCCTATCGTGAACAGCACGGCCCCATCGCCGATCGCGTTCGAAGAACCCACGTCCTTCGCCGCCCGCATGTCCGGCCGCTCCGCCAACGTGAACGCGCTGTAGGCTCCTGTCCGGTCGCCGAACTCCACGGCTTCGACGCGCATCGTCCGTCCGCCGCGCGTGTAGGAATTCACCTGGGAGCGCAGGGGACCAGCTTCCTCGAGCGCGGCTTTGTTTACCGTCGTCAGCGAAACAGTTCCCGGCTCTGAACTCCCGCCCTGCTGCCATCCGCCGAAGCTTTGCGGCAGCAACTGCACCGGAGGCTCCGTCAGCGTGACACTTTGCGCGCCAGTCTGCACCCCAGCCAGCAAAAGCGCGCACGCCGCTACACCCAACCCAACTCTCGAACCCGCGCCCATATTGGTCAGACTACACCCGCCGGCGAAGTGTTAGCGAATCATTGCCCCGTGCCGACCGCGACTGACGCACGCTCCGTCGGAACCGGCTTCTTAGCGCCGTTGATGGTCTTCGCGTACCGTGCCACGCCCGCATACAGACTCTCCGCCACACGCTCGCGATACTCCGGCCGGCGCAGTTCATCGGCGTCCGTCGGGTTCGTAACAAAGCTGATCTCCGCCAGAATCGAAGGCATGTTCGCGCCGATCAGCACCACAAAAGGCGCCTTCTTGACCCCACGATTCTTCAGCCCCTCATTTCCGCGCTCCAGTCCCTTGTACAGGGACTCATCTACATCCTCGGCCAGCTCACGGGACTCATCGATCTTGTCCTTCAGCGCAATCTTCTTCACCAGATCGCTCAGTTCATGCACGCTTTGCGTCGATACCGCGTTCTCGCGGCTCGCCACCTGCATCGCCTCCGGGTCGCTCGTGAAGTTCAGATAGTAGACCTCCACGCCGCGCGCGCTCGCGTCCTGAGAGCTGTTCGCGTGCACGCTGATGAACAGGTCCGCCTGCGCCTTGTTCGCAATCGCCGTTCGCGTCTCGAGCGGAATGAACGTGTCGTCGGCGCGCGTGTACACGATCTCCGCCCCCAGACGGTCGTGCAGCAGCTTGCCCAGACGCAGCGCCACATCCAGCACAACATCCTTTTCTTCAATGCCACCCGCGCCGAGCGTGCCCGAGTCATGTCCACCGTGCCCCGCGTCAATTACGATCCGGCCAATCTTCAATCCGAGCGCACGCATCAGCGTCGCCTCTCCGTCCGCCGTCGGTGGCGGCGGTTCGGCTGGCTCGCCGGTCACATGCGCCTTGCTGCGCGACGCTCTCGTCCCGCGTGGCTTTGGAGTCGCTCCATCCTCCCCGCGATCCACAATCGGCTGCGACGTCGGTCTCCTCGTTGCCTCAATCTTGCCCGGCTGATCGCTGACCGCCGCCACCTCCACGCCGTTGTCCGACGACCGCGTGGCAACCGAGTTCGGAACCGGCCTCGCCGTTGTCGGCTTCGAGGGAATGATCACGCGCGGCGTTGCAACTCCCTGCTTCGCATCCTTGGCCGCAACTTCGCTGCGCGAGGGCAGACCAAATCCCGAACTGCCGTCGGTCACCGGCATCGGCGGAAGGCTCGACACCTCCGTGGTTCCTCCAGCA
>DASYBN010000308.1:0-6437 GCA_036500785.1 Acidobacteriaceae bacterium | reverse complement strand
TCAGTCGATGACACCAATCTTGTGAAGCCGTTTGCGTGGGGCAAAGGCCAGAACCTGTTACGCGAGGCCCTGCTCATAGCCGATCACGAGGCTTATCACGTCGGTGAGCTCATTCTCGTGCGCCGCCTGCTCGGTGCCTGGAAGAGCTGACCAGCGAAAGCCCAATCGCCTCCGGCCACTCCGACGGATGTCCCACCAGTCTGTCCGGCTGCACCGCCTCCAGCGAATGCGGCGCCAGCCCGAAGAGACATCCCACCGCCCTCGCACCCACGCGACGCGCCGTCAGCACATCCACGTCAGAGTCGCCGACCATCACCACCTGTGCCGGTTGAAGCGGAGCCGCACTCGCATCCTGCTGCTTCAGCAGATCGTCTGCCTCGCGAATCAGCGTCAGCAACCCTTCAGGATCAGGCTTCTTGGTCATGAACGAGTTCCCGCCGTAGTTCTGGAAGAAGAAAGGCGCCAGCCCCAGCGCCTCGCATATCTGCCGCGAGGGATTGACCGGCTTGTTCGTCAGCACAGCCATCAGGAGCAGCGGATGCCGCTCGCGAATCGTCCTGAGCGCATCCAGCACGCCTTCGTAGCACAGCGTGTTGTCCAGCTTGTGCACGCGATAGAAGTCCAGGAATAGCTCAAACGCGCGATGAAACAGGGCGTCGCCGGCTGAGGTGTTCGCCGCATCGAGATCGCCCGGATCGCCGAGCGCGCGCCGCACCAGCATCGCGGCGCCATCGCCGATGTAGCTCGCAATCACCGCGTTCGGCAGCGTGCCCTTAGCGACACCTGTCATGGCCGCGTTCACTGCGTTGCAAAGGTCCACCGAGGAGTCGATCAGCGTGCCATCGAGATCAAACACCACCAGCCGCGGAGCTTCCATACCCACAGTTTAGCCGCACAGATGTTGTCCCTAAGGCTGCTGTGACCTGCACAGAACGGCTGATCTAACGCGGTGAAATCTCGATGTCACCCGAGCCTGTGCGAATCTCGAGCGCCGCTCCTCCGCCATTGATCTGTGTCGTCACATGATGGCGGGACATGTCGCTGTTCGTCGCGACGACCCCCGGCATGTGCACGCGAATGTCGCCCGATCCGGTGGCCGCCTCCAGCGTGAATCGCGAATTCGACGCAAGGCGCAGTTTCACGTCGCCGGAACCCGTTGTGATCATTCCGCCGCCCTGCAGTTGACCATCGGCGGTAATGTCCCCCGAACCGCTGCGCGCCGTCAGGCTGCCATTCATTCCGCGAACCTGAATATTTCCCGAGCCCGTCTTGGCCTTTACATCGCCGGCGCCTGTCTCCTCGAGCTCCAGATCGCCCGACCCCGAATCAAGCTCCGCCGGCCCGTGCACACCGTGCGCTCGAACGTTGCCGGAGCCGCTGCTGGCGGAAAGGAACCGGCCCACCTGGTTGATCTCGACATCCCCCGAGCCGCTATGAAGGTTCAGCGCCACATCTTCCGGCACATTGATGTCGTAATCGATCGAAATATTGTTGAACAGACTGTGGTCGTTCACCTCTCCGATGCGCACCGTATTTCCGCTCTGCGTAATCGGCGGATTATCGATGATGCGCTGCACGCGCGAGTTCACGTCGCCGAAAGCGCTCCATCCCGCGTGCACGTGCCCGATGATGTGAATCTGAGTGCCGCTGCCGGGAATAATGTGAATGTTTCCGGAGCCGGTCGTCACATACAGATCAGGCTGCGCCGAAACGGTCAGCGTCCGATCGAAGGTGTTGTCGGCCAGGGCCACACTCGCAACACCAACGACCGCGGTAAGAAGAAGAGGACGAACTGAGCGAACAACAAAACGGCCAATGTTCATCGGGTGCTCCATCGCGCGAAATCCGCGCACATTCTGTACCGCGCGCCCTCCGGCGCTCGGCTCGTTGCAGTGAATCCTACGACGTCTGCTGCAGGATGACGGTATCTCCTGGTTTCAGGCCAGAGGTAATCTCAATCCGGCTGCCGTTGGATAGCCCGGTCTTCACGCCCACCACGCGGTGGCCATCTTTTCCATGCGGATCCGGCACCCAAACGCTGGCGTTGCGGTCCTTGTCGTAGAGCACCGCCTGCTCCGGCACCGTCAGCACATGCTTGTGCTCTTCGAGCACGACCTCTGCGTTCGCGGTCATATTCGCCTTCAGCTCGCCGCCAGGATTATCAATCGAGATCTGCACCTCGAACGTCGTGACATTGTCCTTCTCCACGCCGAGCGGCGCAATCTTCGTCACCTTGCCGTAGAACGTCCGGTCCGGGAAGCTCTGCACCTTGATCCGCGCCGGCTGCCCAAGATACACCTTGCCGATGTCCGACTCGTCGACCTTGCCCTTTACATAAACCTCGTGCGTGTCGCCCAGCGTCATCACCAGCGTTGCGGTCGATCCCAGCACCAGAATCGAGCTCACCGCATCGCCCACCTGCACATCACGCGACAACACAACGCCGTTGATCGGCGACGTGATCGTCGTATATGAGAGCTGCTCTTCGAGCTGCTTCAGCGATGCCTCGGCCTGCGCCACCTGCGACTGCGCCTGTCGCTCTTTGGCAGCGTCCACCGTAATCTGCGCCAGCGCGCGATCGCGCGTGTTGAGGGCAGAAAGATACTGCTGCTGCGCCTGGTCGGCGTTCTGCTTCGAGAGCACGCCGGACTTCTCCATCTCCGCCGCGCGATGCCAGTTGCGCTCCCAGTCCGGAAGATCCGGCGCCTCGGCGGCTACGCGGTCATATTGCACGCCCGCCTGCGCTGACTTCAGATTGGCCTCGGCCGCCTCGAGCTGCGCCTTCTGCGCCGCGACCTCGTCCAGGATCTCCTCCTGGTCGAGCTGTGCCAGCACCTCGCCCGTGCGCACATTCTGATTGATGTCCGTGTTCAGCTTCGTTACGATGCCGCTGGCCTTGGACTTCACCTCAACCTGCTGGATCGGCCATATCTTTCCGGTCGCGACGACCGCCCGGGCCACGTCGCCAACCTCGGCCTTGGCCAGCTGCGACGGATCCAGCTTGTCCGGCGTCGAAAGCGCACGCGCGACAAAGATGATGCTCGTGACTACCACCGCCGCCACAATGCCAAGAATGGTCCACAGCCGCTTACGGGATTTGCGCGACGAGCTCAAGAGGAGCCTCCAGCTTTAAAGAACAGTTCAAGCTGGATACGCAGGTCAGGCCGGTCTGGTTCCCGGTCGGGCAGCGGCGAAACTGGAAAATTCCGCGGCCTTCTACGCGTACTTCCGCAGCACGCCCAGCACCTTGCCCTGGATGGCCACATTCGACGCCGGCGCATAGATCGGGGCCATCTCCGTGTTCGACGGCTGCAGCCGGATCAGGCTGCCCTCACGATAAAACCGCTTGAGCGTCGCATCTGTTCCGTCCACCAGCGCCACGACAATCTCTCCCTCGCGCGCCGTACGGGTCCGCTCCACCAGCACAAAGTCACCCGAGACAATATGCTCGTCGCGCATCGAGTCGCCGCGCACCTCCAGCGCAAACACCTCGCGCCCGCCGATGATGTCTCCCAGCGAGATGCTCTCGGCGTTTTCGATCGCCTCCACCGGCTGCCCGGCAGCAATTCGCCCCAGAAGCGGAAGGCGTTCAAAGCTCTTCTTCTGCGCGCGCTGCGGAAGCACATCGATCGACCGGCTGCGGTTATGCGCCCTCTGCAGCAGGCCTTTGCTCTGCAGATTGGTGACGTGCTTGTGCACCGTAGCCAGCGAACTCAGCCCCAATCCCGACGCCATCTCCTCATACGAGGGCGAATACCCATGACGTGCCGTGAAGCTGGAAAGGAAATCGAGAACCTCTTTTTGCCGACGCGTGATCGCCATGCCGCCATTCTAGCGAATAAAAGGCGAACTGCAAGCAGGAAATTGTCCTGAACCTGAACAGTTAAATTCGGCGAGGCGCTCTGCTCGCGCCGCGATTCCCGAAATGGCACCGCACGTTACTTTTGTTTATCGCAACCAGTTGCTTTTTGTCGCGACACCCCTCATGTTTGTAAGGCGCGGTAGGGCGAAACTTGCGCGAAGAAAAATAGAACAATAAGCCAAGCTGCAAGTCACCATCTGCTTCTTTCTTCTCCCAGCATCCCTGTACGGTCGGCACTCAAGCGGTGCCGGTCTCTTTAGGACTGTTGAGGAGTTTGTCCATGCGGGTTCTGGTAGTGGAAGATGATCGTGCCCTGGGGTTGTTTCTTCAAAAGGGCCTGGCCTTTGAGGGCCATGAGGTGGAGTGGGTAGCCGACGGTGAAAGCGCCGTCACCCGGGCGCGCACGTGGACCCCGGATCTGGTGTTGCTCGATCTCGGCCTGCCCCAGCGCGATGGCCGTGAGGTTCTGGCTGTGCTCTCCGATGAGTGCTCGCACTCCTCGGTTCTTGTTCTCACCGGCCGCGGCGAGGTCGACGAACGGGTGCGCTGCTTAAATCTCGGCGCAGACGACTTCCTCGCCAAGCCGTTCAGCTTTCAGGAGCTCACCGCCCGCTGCCGCGCGCTGCTCCGTCGCCGCGAGCGCTACACCGACCCCGTGCTGCGCTGGGCCGACATCGAGCTTGACCGCCTGCGCCGCACCGTCGAGCGCTCCGGCGCGCATATCGAGCTCACCGGCAAGGAGTTCGCGCTTCTCGAGTCCCTCATGCTGCGCCGCGGGCAGACCTGCACCCGCGCCGAGCTGCTCGAACAGGTCTGGCAGATGACGCCCGACACCGCCACCAACGTGCTCGACGTTTACGTGAACTACCTCCGCCGCAAGCTTGGAGCAGCCACCGAGGCGAATCCCGGCGCCGCCATCATTGAGACCGTCCGCGGAACCGGCTACCGCATGGCCGCCCAGCCCGCGCGGGTTCCGCTGGCAGACTCCGCTGCGTATCCGCAGCTGATCGCGGCGGTGCAGGCATGAGCGCGGCCGAGAAGCCCCGCGCCGCTCTGCGCCAGCAGCTGCATGATCTTTGTCAGCCGCTCACCCGCCTTCAATGGCGGCTTGAGCTCGCCCGCCGCGGCCGCGAGCTCGAGCTTCGCGAGGCGATCGAAGGCGCCTTGGCCGACTCACAGGAACTCATTGAGTGCGTCCGCCGCATACGAAACCGAATGGAAGAGATTGAGGAGAGAGCAGCATGACCGCAACACAGATCGCAAACCAGACCGCATCGCACAACGCAGCTCATATGGCACACCAGGTGGCAGCTCGCAGCGCATCCCGGGCCGTCGTCCTGGCCAGCGCCGACCCGGCTCTGCGCCAGCGGCTGCGCGAGAGTCTTACCGGCCTGCGCTGGCGGGTCTACGAGGCGGTCGGCGGTGCCGAGGCGCTGACGCTCCTCGAGCATGAGCCCGCGGAGGCCTTCATTATGGACGCCTGGCTGCCTGACCTCGAAGCCGCTGAGCTCGCGGCGCACATCGGGCTCCTGTACCCCGGGGTCGACGTCCTCTCGGTCGACGGCGCCGCCCTCACCAGCACCCGCAGCCCTCACCGTCACGAGCTGCTGCACGCCGTGCGCGAGGTCCAGCAGCCCATCCAGCCTCCTGCCAAAACCGACACCGCCGCGTGGAACGCCGCTCCCGCCGTCCTTCCGCGGGCCACCTCGGCAGAGCCGTGGCGGACCTCCAGCCTGGGTGCTTCGGCCGATGTTCTGCTCGATTTCCCCTCAAGCGTGCCCGTGATCTCTCCGCGGACCACGATCTTTACAGCGCCGAAGCCGTCTGCAACGTCGATCCCAGGCCTCATCGGCGAGAGCGCTGCGATGCGCGAGCTCACGGACCTCATTCGCCTGGTGGCGCCGCGCAACTCCACCGTCCTCATCGAAGGCGAGACCGGCACCGGCAAGGAGGTCGTTGCGTCGGCGATTCACCGCCTCAGCAGCCGCGCCCAAAAGCCGCTTGTCGTTCTCAACTGCGCCGCTATCCCCGAGTCGCTGCTCGAGGCCGAGCTCTTCGGCCACACGCGCGGCGCCTTCACCGGAGCCGTGACCGCCCGCACCGGCCGCATCGAAGCCGCGCACGGCGGCACGCTCTTCCTCGATGAGATCGGCGAGCTCCCGCTGGCCGTTCAGGCCAAGCTGCTGCGCTTCCTCGAGTGCGGAGAGCTGCAGCGAGTCGGCGACAACGAGATCACCCGCGTCGACGTCCGGGTCATCGCTGCCACGCATCGAGACCTCGAGCAGCGCGTCGTCGACGGCGCCTTCCGGCTCGACCTCTATCATCGTCTCGCGGTCTTTCCTATCGAGGTCCCCGCACTGCGCGAGCGTCTCGACGACCTTCCCGCGCTCGCCGAGCACCTTCTCGCCCGTCTCGGCGCCGATGCGCCCCGCAAGCGGCTCTCGCCCGGCGCACTCGAGGCTCTGGCCAACTTCAACTGGCCCGGCAACGTCCGCGAGCTCGCCCACGTCCTCGAGCGCGCGGTTATCCTCTCCGCCGACGCGCCCGAGATCGCCGCCGAACACATCCGGTGCCG